>JAVXWR010000364.1:0-16882 GCA_032230725.1 Actinomycetota bacterium | reverse complement strand
ACCGGTCCCTCGACGTGGTCGGTGATGATCGCGGCGAGGTCGTCCGCGGCCCGTCCGACCGTGGCGCCGCCCTGCTCGGGGGACTCCGAGCCGCCATGACCGCGGTGGTCGTAGCGCAGGATCCGCGCAGTCACCCCGGCGGCGCGCAGGTCGTCCACCACGCGGTCCCAGGTGCGCAGGTCCTGCGACCAACCGTGCGCGAGGACCAGCGTCGGTTCGCCGGGCCGCGCGGTACCGGACCGGGCGACCCGCAGGGTGATCCCCGTGGCGAGCCGTACCGGGCCGACGTCCTCGACGGTCCGGCGCGGGTCCGTCGACCGTCCGGTCCCGGGGGCCCGGCTCCGCCGCGCTGCGCGTCCGGTCTCGATCGTCATCACGTCTCCAGCAGGAAGGACTTCTTCCACAGTGCCCGGCCGGGACCGGCGATCATGCCGGCCTCGTCGAGGAATCCCATGATCTTCTCGCCGCCGAACCGGATCATCTCGCGGTGGTGCGGGTTCGCGAGCGCCGCGCGGTGCCCGACCTTCGGGTCGATCCCGACCGCCGCGTAGACCTTCGGGTTGATCAGGCTGCGGACCACGAAGTACGAGGTGAGGGCGCAGATGAAGCGCTGGTAGGCGAGCTCGGTGCGGGAGAGGGCCGAGATGCCGCGGGTCACCTCGTCGCGGGCGAAGGCGACGTGGCGCGCCTCCTCGACGATGTGGATGCGGTTGACCTGGCGCATGAGCGGCTGGATCGACTCGTCGTTCGCCTGCTCGCGCTGCAGCCGGTCGAGCACCTCCTCGGCCACCAGGATCGAGGCGTACGCGGCCGGACCCCAGTTGATCACCGAGAACAGCTTGCCGAGCTGGTGCACGGCCGGCACCGCGCCGTACGGCTCGACGCCGGCGCGGGCCACCAGCCGCGCGAACATCTGCGAGTGGCGGCACTCGTCGGCCACCTCGGTGAGGGCCCACCGGGAGCGCTCGGTGGTCGGGTCGCCGGCGTAGAAGTCCTTGAGCAGCCGCTGCATCAGCAGCGTCTCGAACCACAGCCCGACGCTCGCGATACTGCACGCCTCGTGCTTGCCGAGCTCGATCCGCTGCTCGGGGGTCAGCCGGTCCCAGAGCGGGGTGCCGTAGAGCGACACCCGGTGCTCGGGCATCCAGCGCGCGCCCTCGACCAGCGGCGCGTCCCAGTCGATGTCGACGTCCGGGTCGTAGGACTTCTTCGCCGCGGAGCGCAGCAGGCGGGTGGCGATCCCCTGGGCGTCGTCCTCCCCGGCCCGGGAGGGCCTGCCCCCGGGGGCTCCGGATTCGGTCGTCGCGGCCGGTGCCGACATGGCGATCGTCCTTCCCGGTGGGGTGCTGGTGGCTGACGGACGAGTGTCTCGTACACGCCGTATCCCCAACGTTGTGTACGTCTTACCGCAGGTAACCGTAACTACTGGTAGCGTCCGAGCCATGGCGGACGGTGTCAAGCCGGATCGGGGCGGAAGCCCGTCACGTGACGGGCGTCGCACCCGCTGGACGAAGCACCGCGCGGACCGCCGCGCGGAGTTCGTCGAGGCGGCGATGCGCGTCCTCGCGGAGACCGGCCCGGAGTTCGGGATCGAGCAGGTCGCCGTCGAGGCCGGGGTCACCAAGCCGGTGCTCTACCGGCACTTCTCGGACAAGGCCGACCTCGTCGAGGCGATGGGCGAGCGCGCGACGCAGATCCTGCTCGACCGCCTCATCCCGGCGCTGAATTCCGAGGAGGCGCCGGTCCCGCGCATCCGCAAGTCGATCGACGCGGTGCTGGGGACCCTCGAGGAGTACCCCAACCTCTACTGGGTGCTCGCCCGCCACGGCCACGGCGAGGAGGTCGTCCGGGCCGATAAGGAGATCATCGCGACGGCGCTGTCGGCGCTGCTCGGTGACTACCTGCGCGCCTTCGGGCTGGACTCCGGCGCGGCCGAGCCGTGGGCCTACGGCGTCGTCGGGTTCGTCCAGAACACCGCGGAGTGGTGGCTGGAGCGCCGCTCGATGAGCCGGGACTCCGTCACCGAGTACCTGACGACGCTGGTGTGGGCCGCCATCGACGGGTTCGCCCGGCAGCGGGACGTGGTCATCGACCCGAACGTCCCGCTCGAGATCAACCGGGTGATCCAGCTGTCGCACGGACACACGGTCGGCGCACCATCCGGCGCGCCCGAGACCGACCCGACGGGTACCGACGCCGAGCCAGGGAGCGGACGATGACGACGCCACCGACCGACGAGCACGCCCACGACGACGAGGACGGCTATCGCGGCCCGGCCTCGCTGCGCCTGGAGAGCCGCGACGCCGATCCCCTCGAGGTCGCGGTGACCCTGCGCGGGCACTTCGAGCCGCTCGACGGCCGCTACCACTGGTACGGCCGCGTGGCGGTGCACGCCGGACTCGAGGCGGCGCTCGGCGGGAAGAAGGCGACAGGGCTGCTGACCACGCCGCACGGCGAGGCCGTCGGGGAGCTCTCCGACGTCGACCCGTGGGGCCGCTACCGGATCGTCGGCACCAGCACACCGCCCTTCGCGGTCGGCGCGGGTGACGGGCTCGCGGCGGAGACGGCGTGATGAGCGAGCAGGACGCGATGGTGTCGGCGATCGCCAGCCCGGAGCGGGCCGTGCGCGACATCGGGGACCTGATCGGGGACCGGCTGGCCTTCGGGCCGGTGTCGGCCGGGCCCGGCGGCATGGCGACGGCCCACGCGACCGGGATCGTCGGGCGACTGCGCGGCCGGCGCGACAGCCGGCCGGGCCGCACCGAGGTCCACGTGCCCGTGCAGCTCGACATCGCCGTGCAGATCGGGGCGCAGCGGGTGCCGGTCGAGGCGCGGATGACCGTGCGGATCGGGCTGCAGGCCTGCCTCGCGCCCGAGGGTGACCACGTCCTCGTCGAGGTCGACGAGCTCGGCCCCGGGGACATCGCCCTGGAGACGCACACCCGGGGCGTCGGCGGGGTGTTCGTGCGCCGGCTCGGCAACCTCGACGCCGAGATCCGCCACCACGTGATCGGCTACGTCACCGAGCTGCTCGAGACCCCGGAGGCCCGGGAGCTGCGCTGGATCCCGCTCGACGAGGAGGCTGACGCCATGTGAATGCTTTTGGTCGCTGGGACGACCACAAGCGTTCACATGCGCTCGCGCACCAGGTCCATGAAGCCCGAGCGGTCGACGACCTTCCGTCGCGGCCGACCGCCGTCCTGCCCGGCGGCACGCTCGTGGGCGTCGATCGCCCCCCAGCCGTCGAGGTCCACGAGGTCCGGGCACCGCCCGGAGAGCCACTCCTCGACCTCCTCGGCCGTGGCGATCGTCGCGTCCTCCCGCGCGCCGGAGCCCAGGTCCGCGAGCAGGGCACGCACCGTCTCGTTGGCGTCCTTGCGGTTCGTGCCGATGATCCCGGTGGGCCCGCGCTTGATCCAGCCGACGACGTACTCGCGCTCGCGGCCCTCGATGCGCCCCTCGGCGTGCGGGATCGTCCCGGCGCTCTCGTCGAACGGCACCCCCGGCAGGGCCACCCCGCGGTAGCCGACGGCGCGCAGGACCACGCCGCACTCGACGGTCTCCCGCGCGCCGGTGTCCACCGGCCGCACCCGGCCCTCGTCGTCGGTCTCCAGCCGGTTGACCCCGAGCTCCACGCCCGTGACGGGTCCGTCGTCGCCGTCGCCCAGGATCGCCACCGGCGAGCGCAGGAACCGGAACTCCATCCGGCGCTCCCCGGCCCCGTCCGAGCCGGACGAAGCCCACTTCCGGAACAGCTCGACGTTGCGCCGGACCGCCTTCGGGAGGTCCGCGTCGCCGGCCGCGTCCGGGACCTGCGCCGGGTCGACCACGGCGGCGAGCCCGTCGAGGTCGTCGAGCTCGCGCAGCTCGGTGGTGGTGAATGCCGCCTCGGCCGGCCCGCGCCGGCCGCACACGACGACCTCGCGCACCCCGGAGGCGGTGAGGACCTCGATCGCGTGGTCGGCGGTGTCGGTCCCGCGCAGCTCGTCCTCGGTGAGCAGCAGCATGCGCGCGACGTCGAGCGCGACGTTCCCCGCCCCGATCACCACCGCGCGCGAGGCGCCCAGGTCGGGGTCGAGGCCCGCGTAGTCGGGGTGGCCGTTGTACCAACCGACGAAGTCGACCGAGGCGAGGCTCCCCGGGCGGTCCTCGCCGGGGATGCCGAGGCGCCGCTCGGTCTGCGAGCCCACCGCGTAGACCACCGCGTCGTAGCGTTCCAGCAGCTCGTCGACGGTCACGTCCTCGCCGAGGCAGACGTGGCCGAAGAACCGGAAGCCCGGCTGCGCCGCGATCTTCTCGTACTGGGTGCTCACCGACTTGATCTTCGGGTGGTCGGGCGCGACCCCAGCCCGGACCAGGCCCCACGGCGTGGCGAGCCGGTCGAACATGTCCACGCGGACCGGCGGGTCCTCGGCGTCCAGCAGGGCCCCCGCCGCGTAGAAGCCCGAGGGCCCGGAACCGACGATCGCCACCGCGTGCGTCCGCATCCCCCGATCCTGTCGGAGGACGTGACGCGTCGCACCCCACGGCCGATCCGGGCCCGCGACGGCGCGCCACGCCGACGATCGCGTGAGCCCTCGAGGACGGCGCGTCGGAAAAGGGCCTCCATCGAGTCATCACTCCATACGGCAACCGGCCTGTGGGTGGCCCCGACCTGGACCGACGATGCAAGTGATGATCGAGAACGGACGGCTCGCCCACGACGGCGACGAGTGGTGGGACCCGGGCCCGTGGCGTGCCGACGCCTGGCGACGCGGGCGGGAGGTCCTGGACGTCTACGACGACGACCGCGTGCTCTCCGAGGAGCTCGCCGACGACCTCGTCAACGAGCTGGCCGGCCGGGCGGTCGGCGCCCGTCGCCGCCCCGAGACCGAGCGACCGTGGCGGCCCGGCGTCCTCGCGGGTACCGGCGTCGAGGGCCGCGCGACGCGCCGACGCCGGCCGCACCTGCGACTGGTGTGAACGGACCCGGTCGTCAGCCCTTCACGGCGGCGAGCACCACGTAGTACAGCTCGTCGCCGGCCATCGAGAGCCGGTGCCGGAAGCGTCGGCGCACCACCACCGTCGTGTCGTCGAACCCGGCGAGCATGCCCTCGACGTCGGGCACGTCGTGGTCCCCGCTGCCCTCACCGCCGTCCTTGAGGGTCAGCCCGAGCACCGAGCCGGACGGGAACGTCGACCACAGCTCGGCCAGCGCGTCGACCGGGACGTGGCCCTCGCCGACCGCCCCCGCCGCCACGAGCGCGTCGAGCCGCTCCTCGTGCACCAGCCGGGCCACCTCGGCGCCCTCGAGGCGCTCGCCGACCAGGTAGTGCTCGTACATGCCGGGCCGGTCGCGGTGCGCGGCGTCGCGGGCCTCGGGGATGCCGTCCGCGCCGACCACCACGGTCACCCCGCGGGCGGTCAGCTCCTCGCCGACGACGCCGTTGCCCGCGCCCAGGTCGAACGCCCGCAGGTCCGCGGGCTCCCGGGCGATGGAGGCGCCTGCCTCGACCACGGCGTCCGCGACGGTGGCCGGTGAGGCGCACTGCAGGCGGCGCTGCACGACCTCCTCGTAGAGGCCGGGCACCGAGTACACGGTGGCGTAGTCGTGCAGGACGACCTCGCGGGCCTCGCCGTCGAGGTGCAGGACGAAGCGTTCCTCACCCTGGCGGCGGCCGGGCGTGGAGTCGAGCTCGACGGTGAAGGGGGCGGTCATCGGGCTCCTCGGTGAGCGGGTGACGGGGCGCGCGCGAGTCGCGGCGACCGGGGTCACTCATCGGACCCGACCATCGTCGCGACACAACCTCCGGACGGACAGGTGATGTGTCGTTGCTCCCGCCGCCGTGTCGTCACGGCCCCGGGGGCGGCACTCTCAGGAGGTGCGCCGAGCGTCGCCGAGGCCGCCGCGCACCCCCGACCCGGCTCCGGCCGCGCGACGCCCCCCACACCCGCGCGGCGGTCCCGATTCCAGGAGGCGCCTCATGAGTGCTCCGCTGTCCGGTGCCACGACCGAGACCGACCACGAGGTCGACGGCTTCTCGTCCCGCCGCCCGAGCGAGCCGGTCGCCGCGCTGCTGCGTCCCGGGGCCTGCCCCCGGGCCGCCCATGTCTCGACCGACGACCGGGAGCACGCGGCGACCGTCGTCGCGCACCTGCTGCACCGCGACTGTGCGGAGTGGAGCTGGACCTCGCACCGGCCCGAGGCCCACCGGGCCGACGCCCGCCGCATCGTCGGGGCCCTGTGCCGCGAGGGCTGGTCACCCGGGTCCTGACTCCCCGGGCCGCGAGCAGGCGGCCCGACCCTGGTGCCCGCGCGGGACCGGCTTACGCTCGTGCTCCGTTCGGCGGCAGGTCGGACGCGTTCCGGTCAGGTGCTCGCACCCGACCGGTGGGGAGGATTCGTCGTGGCGGAGTTGGACGTCGAGGGTCGACAGGTCCGGGAGTCGAGCCGTCGCTCGGGCGCGGTGTGGACGTGGCAGTCCGACAGCGAGCAGCCCATCGACTACGAGATCGAATGGGTCCAGGAGAAGGACGTCTTCCTCTACGGCACCCGCGTACGGCCCGGGGGGTGGAACGTCAGCCAGCTCGATCCCGAGGTGTGGACGAACGACGGCACCCTGGAGGGCGCCCGCGAGGTCGTCGAGCAGCGCATCCAGACGATGCCGCGCTGAGCGGCACGGCGCGCGGTCCGGGACGGTGTCCCGGAACCGCGCGCCGCTCGTGCCCCCCTGCTCAGGACCCGCCGAGCACTCCGGCCGAGCCCAGCTTCTCCATGACGGCGTTCGGGCCGTCGAACTGGTCCTTGTCGAGGCCGCGGAGGGTGTCGACGAGCTCCTGGTCGGCGCCCTTCTCCTTGGCGTGGTCGGCGAGCTGCTCGGGGCTGCCCGGGTAGGAGAATCCGCCGAGCGATTTCTGTACCTGTGTGACGTCGTAACCCATGGGCGCGGGTTACCGCCCATCCCGGCGCGCAACCGCCTCGTCCCGCTCGAGGGAATGGAATCCTGCACCGCGTGGACTCGCCGTGGGCCTGTGTCGTCTGGGACCTCGACGGCACCCTCCTCGAGCGCGGCGGACTGCGACCGGTCGACGGGGTGGAGGCCGTCCTCGAGGCGTGGGCCCTGGCCGGCGTCGAGATGGCGGTGGCGACGTCGGCGACGACCCCGACGGCCCGGCGGATCGTCGCCTCGCTCGGGTGGTCCGGGTACTTCGGGCACGTCGCGGGCTCCGGGCCGGGAGTGGCCGGCAAGGACGCAGTGCTCGCCGAGGCGCTCCTCGGCCTGGGCCGGGCGTTGCCGGAGGGGGCGCGGGGCGCCGCGATGATCGGCGACTCGCCCGTCGACGTCCGGGCCGCGCACGTGTCCGGGCTGACCGCGGTCGGGGTCACGTGGAGCGGTACGCCCGCGGACGTGCTCGCCGAGGCCGACCTGCTGTGGCCGCGGCCCGACGCCACCTGGCACCCGCCGTCGTGAGCTGTGGTGGGTGGGGCGAGCGGAGCGACGGGAGGGGTTCGGGCGAGCGGAGCGACGGGAGGGGTTCGGGCGAGCGGAGCGACGGGAGGGGTTCGGGCCGCTGGGTGGTCCACCTCGATCTCGACTCGTTCTTCGCGTCGGCCGAGCAGCTGACCCGCCCGACGTTGCGGGGCCGGCCGGTCCTCGTCGGCGGCCTCGGCCCGCGCGGGATCGTCGCGGGCGCGTCGGGCGAGGCGAAGGCGCACGGCGCCCGGTCGGCGATGCCGATGGCGCAGGCCCGGCGGCGGTCACCGCACGCGGTCGCCCTCCCGCCCCGCACGGCGGTGTACCGGACGCTCTCGGAGGCGTTCTTCGGCGTCGTGCGCGCCGCCGCACCCGTGCTGGAGCAGGTGGCCTACGACGAGACCTTCGCCGAGCCGGCCGCGCTGGCCGGGGCATCCGAGGAGGAGGTGCGGGCCTGGGCGGAGGCGGTCCGCGCGGAGGTGCGCGCGGTGACGGGGCTCGCCGTGTCGGTCGGGGCGGGCGCCGGGAAGCAGGTCGCGAAGATCGCCTCCGGGCTCGCGAAGCCGGACGGGGTGCACGTCGTCGCCCACGGCAGCGAGCGGGCCCTGCTCGACCCGCTGCCGGTGCGGGCGCTGTGGGGGATCGGGCCGGTGGCCGAGACGACGCTGGCGCGTGCGGGGGTGACGACCGTGGCGGCGCTGGCGGCGCTGGATCTGCCCGAGGTGACCTCGATGCTGGGCTCGGCGGTCGGGACCGGGCTGCACCGGCTCGCCCGCGGGATCGACGACCGTGCCGTGACCGAGCGCGGCGAGGCGAAGCAGGTCAGCGCCGAGACCACGTTCGACACCGATCTGTCCGACGTCGCCGGGGTCAGGCGGGCGGTGGCCGAGCTCGCCTCCTCGGCGCACCGCCGGCTGGTGGCCTCGGGGCGGGCGGCGCGCACCGTCACGGTGAAGGTCCGTGGGGGTGACTTCTCGACGCACACCCGCTCCGAGACCACCCCGGTGGCCTCGACCGACCTGACCGCCCTCACCGAGACCGCCCAGCGGCTCGCCGTGGCGGCGCTGCCCGACGCGGGGGTGCGCCTCGTCGGGGTCTCCTACGCGGGCCTCACGACGGCGGTGCAGGGCTCGCTGTTCGACGACGAGCCGGAGCGCGGGGCCGCGGGGCCGGTCGCCGTCGAGGACCCGGAGACGGGCGGCACGCTGCGCCCGGCGGCGGCCGTCGAGGCGGTGCCCGAGGACGCCCGGCTGGCCGACGAGGAGGCCGCGCCCGACCCGGAGCGGGCGTGGGGGACCGGGGACGACGTCGCGCACCCCGGCCACGGCCACGGCTGGGTGCAGGGCGCCGGGCACGGGCGGGTCACCGTGCGCTTCGAGACCCGCTCCACCGGGCCGGGGCGGGCGGTCACGTTCGCCGCGGACGACCCGGACCTGGCGCGGGCGGATCCGCTGGGTTCGCTCGCCTGATCGGATCGACGACGCGGCTCCACTGTCACCGAGTGCAAGCCGCAGGGGAGCACGCGATAGGGCTTTGCCTGCACTCAACCCGAGCCGAAGGCACCTCGCAGCTCCGCGACGAACAGCTCCGGCTCCTCGAGCGAGGCGAAGTGGCCGCCCCGGTCGAGCACGTTCCAGTACCGCAGGTCGGTGTAGCGCGCCTCGACCCACGAGCGCGGCATCTTCGCCATCTCGGACGGGAAGACCGAGACCGCCGAGGGCACGGTGACCGGCGCCGCCCGCTCCACGCGGCCGAAGCTCTCCCAGTAGAGCCGCGCCGACGACGCCCCCGACGCGCCGAACCAGTACACCGCCACGTTGTCCAGCAGCCGGCCACGCGGCACGGAGGGCTCGAGGGTCGCGCCGCCGAAGGTCCACACCGCGAACTTCTCGGCGATCCACGCGAGCTGCCCGGACGGCGAGTCGACCAGCGCGTAGCCCAGCGTCTGCGGCCGCGTCCGCTGCTGGGCCGAGTAGCCGCTGCCGACCTCGCGGAACTCCCGCGCCTGTGCCAGCCACCGCTGCTCGAGCTCGGGGAGGTCCTCGGTCCGGGCACCCTCCGGGCGCTCCGCCAGCGGCATCGTCGTGTGGAGCATGGCGACGCGGTCGGGGTGGCGGACCCCGAGCGCCGTCGTGACCATCGCGCCCCAGTCGCCGCCCTGCGCGAGGAACCGGGAGTAGCCGAGCCGGTCCATGAGCTCGACCCAGGCGTCGGCGATGTGGTCGACGTCCCAGCCCGTGGTGGCCGGCTTGTCCGAGAAACCGAAGCCGGGCAGGGACGGCGCGACCACGTGGAACGCCGGGTCGGAGGAATCCGGGGGGTCGGTGAGGGCGTCGAGGACGTCGAGGACCTCGACGACGCTGCCCGGCCACCCGTGGGTGACGAGCAACGGCTGTGCGTCTCGTCGGGGTGACTCTGCGTGGATGAAATGGATCCCGAGTCCGTCGATCACCGTGCGGTACTGCCCCCGCCTGTTCAGCTCCGCGGCCAGGGCGTGCACGTCGTGGTCCTCGAGCCACGCGCGACATAGTTCCTCGACGGTGGCCGCGGGGATGCCCTGGGACCAGTCGTCGACCGGCTCGGGCTCGGGCAGACGCACCCGACGGAGGCGTTCGTGCAGGTCAGTGACCTGATCGGCGGGAATGTCGAGCTCGAAGGGCACCACGTCGCGGGTCGCGCCGAGCGGTGTGGTGCCGGTGGCGGCGTCGCGGGGCACGGCGGCGTCGCGAGACATGCCGGGGAAACTAGACGCCCGACGGACACGCTGCCGTACCGGCCACCGGATGGGGTGTCACCCCGCCACGCCGTCGTCGGAACCTCCTCCCCCGAAGGTGGCATCTTCCGCCCGCGGAGTCACACGGGCCGTCATCGTTGCGATGAACGCAGCGGAGGTGATCATCGTGCTGAACGAACGGCCCGCAGTGCTGCTGGCGGCAGTGGCGGATCTGGACGAGTGCGACGGCTACGTGGTCCTCGTCTTCGACCCGGAGACCGGGGAGATGGATGCCCACGGCCCGTAC
The DNA here is from genome assembly GCA_032230725.1 of Actinomycetota bacterium. Lineage (GTDB taxonomy): Bacteria > Actinomycetota > Actinomycetes > Mycobacteriales > Pseudonocardiaceae > Actinomycetospora. The sequence continues at coordinate 6,408 of JAVXWR010000364.1, read as the reverse complement.
GAGGGGGTCGCGGCCACGCTCCGCGCGGAGGACCTGCGTCGGAGCTTCGACGAGGACGACCTGCCCGACGTCGTCGTCCGGGTGAGCAGGCTCCACCTGCCCACGGAGGAGTCGCAACAGATCTGGTGACCCGGACCTCGGTGGGCGCCTGCCCGAGGGGGTAGACCTCCGGGCGTGATGACGGATGTGCAGCGCGGCGGAGCCGGACCCGGGACGACGGTCAGAGAGCTCGCGCTCGAGCTGTTCCGGGCGCACGGCCTCACGACGATCTTCGGCAATCCCGGCTCGACGGAGCTGCCGATGCTCCAGCAGTTCCCCGACGACTTCACCTACGTCCTCGGGCTCCAGGAGGCGGTCGTCGTCGGGATGGCCGACGGCTACGCCCAGGCGACCGGTCGTCCGGCGCTGGTCAATTTGCACACCGCGCCCGGCGTCGGGAACGCGGTGGGGGCACTGGTCAACGCGGCGGCGAACCAGACCCCGCTGATCGTGACCGCGGGGCAGCAGGTGCGGCCCATGATGACGCTCGAGGCACTGCTGACGAACCCGCGGGCCACCGAGCTCCCGCGCCCGACGGTGAAGTACGCGGCCGAGCCCCCGCGCGCGGCGGACGTCCCCGCGGTGCTCGCCCACGCGATCCACACGGCGATGACCCCGCCGACGGGCCCGGTGTTCGTCTCGGTCCCGATGGACGACTGGGACGTCGAGCTCACCGGCCCCGACCTCGAGGTCGCGCGCCGCGCCATCGCGCGGACGGTGCGGGCGCCGCTGATGCCGGACCCGGCGTCGATCGACCGGCTGGCGGCGGCGCTCGACGGTGCGTCGGCGCCCGCGCTGGTGATCGGCGGCGACGTCGACGCGGGCGGCGGTTTCGACGATGCCGTGGCGCTCGCCGAGCGCTGCTCGGCCGCGGTCTACGGCCCGCCCGCCGACGGACGCGTCGGCTTCCCGGAGGACCACCGGCTCTTCCGGGGCGCGCTGCCGATGGCGATCGCGCCTCTGGCGGACACGCTGGAGCCGCACGACGTCGTCGTCGTCCTCGGGACCGCGGTCTTCCGCTACTACCCCTACGTGCCCGGCCGGATGCTGGCGGACGGCACGACGCTGCTCCACGTCACCACCGATCCCGAGCAGGCCGCGCGGGCGCCGATGGGCGACGCCCTGATCGCGGACCCGACGGCGGTGGTGCGCGCGCTGCGGGAACGGGTGGCCGAGTCGTCGCGCGCGGTGCCGGGGTCGACGCCCGCCGCCGAGGCCGCCCAGCCCTCCGCCGTGCCCGGGACGCTGACGCCCGAGGAGGTCTTCGACGCGGTCGGGGCGGTCTGGCCTGCGGACGGCGTCGTGGTCGACGAGTCCCCGTCCAACCGGGGCGCGCTGCACGCGCGCCGGCCGGCCCGGCGGCCGGGCAGCTCGTTCTTCACGACGTCGGGTGGGCTCGGCTTCGGCCTCGCCGCCGCGGTCGGGGTGGCGATGGCGAACCGGGACCGCCCGGTGCTCGCGGCCATCGGCGACGGCTCGATGCAGTACTCGATCCAGGCCCTCGCGACGGCGGCTGCGCTCGGGGTACCGGTCACCGTGCTGGTCCTGGAGAACCGCGAGTACGCGATCCTCAAGTGGTTCGCCGCCCGGGAGAACACCCCGAAGGCGCCCGGGCTGGACCTGCCGGCGGTCGACTTCAGCGCGCTGGCCACGGGCTACGGCGTGCCGGCCGAGGTCGCGAGCACGGTCGAGGAGCTGCGTGCCGCGCTCGAGCGGGGGCGCGACGGCGACGGGCCGCTCCTGGTGTCGGTCCCGATCGGCCGCGCGGAATGATTCGAGCGAAGGGCCCCATCGCTCGACTAGATCGGCGGCGGGCGCCCTTCGCCGGAACGCCGAGCCGCCTCCGGTTCTGAGCGAGGGGCACCTTCGCTCGGTCTACCCGCCGAGGGGCGCCCTTCGCCGGAGCCGGTCCCTTGACCTGAACGATGCTTCAGGTCGCATGGTTGGAGGGATGACCGCCCCTCCGGACAATCGACATGCCCCGCCCGCGGACCCCCCGGTAGCGTCGACCTACGTGTCCACCGCAACCCGGGCCGCGCGTCCGGACAGCCCCGTGCCCGACGCCGCGCCTCCGGCCGTCGAGGTGGCGGACCTGGTCAAGCGCTACCCGAAGGCGCGGGACAACGCCGTCGACGGCATCTCCTTCGCCGTCGCGCCCGGCGAGGTGTTCGGCCTGCTCGGGCCCAACGGCGCGGGCAAGACCACGACGATCGGGGTGCTCACCACCCGCGTCCGCAAGACGGCCGGTCGGGCCACCGTCGCGGGCATCGACGTCGCCGCCGACCCGGTCGGGGCGCGGGCGGTGCTCGGCGTCGTCCCGCAGCGGCCCAACCTCGACCGGTCCCTCGACGCCAGGGCCAACCTCGTCTGGCACGCCGCCTACCACGGCGTGCCCCGCGCACGACGCGGTCCGCTCGCCGACCAGCTGCTCGAGCGGATGGGCCTCGCGGACAAGGCGAAGACCAACCCCGACGAGCTCTCCGGCGGGCAGGCGCAGCGGTTGATCATCGCGCGGGGGCTCATGCACGACCCCCGGGTGCTGTTCCTCGACGAGCCCTCCACCGGTCTCGACCCGCAGGCGCGGCTCTTCGTGCACGACCGGGTCGCCGACCTCGCCGCGAGCGGGGTCACCGTCGTGCTGACCACCCACGACATGGACGAGGCCGCGAAGCTCGCCGACCGTGTCGGGATCGTCGACCACGGCCGGCTGCTCGCCCTCGACACGCCGTCCGCGCTGGTCGCGGGTCTGTCGGGGTCGGCGACGGTGGACCTCGACGTCGTCGGGAGCGACCCCGCCGCGCTGCGCGATCGGCTCGCCGCCGTCCGGGGCACCGCGGGCGTGGAGGTCATCGACCCCGGCTCGCCCGGCGGCGCGGCGCGGCTGCGGGCCCGCGTGGACGGCGAGGCGGGCGCCGCGCTGCCGGGCCTGCTCGACGAGCTGGCGGCGGCGGGCGGGCGGGTCCTCGACGTGGCCCTCGGGGAGCCGACGCTCGAGGACGTCTTCATCGACCTGACGGGGCGGGGGCTGCGATGAGCACGGCGACGATCACGACGATCACGACGACCGCGCGACCCTCACGCCGGACGACGACGGCGCGGGCGTTCCTCGGGGTTCTCGGCCGGGACGTCGCGGTGACCGGCCGCGAGTTCGGGAGCTTCCTGTCCCAGGTGCTCGTGCAGCCGTTCTTCCTGCTGTTCGTGTTCGGGAAGGTGCTCAGCCAGCTCGGCTACATCGCGCCCGGCTACGCGCAGCTGCTGCTGCCCGGCCTCCTCGCGCTGAACGCGTTCCTCGTCGCGGTGCAGGCGGTCGCGCTGCCCCTGGTGATCGACTTCAGCTACACGAAGGAGATCGAGGACCGGCTGCTCGCGCCGCTCTCGACGCGGATGGTCGCCGTCGAGAAGATCGTGTTCGGGGCGCTGCGCGGCATGATCGGCTCGCTCGTGATGATCCCGGTCGGCTATCTCGTCCTCGACCAGGTGACGTGGAACCTCCCCGGGCTGCCGGAGTCCGCGGTGCTGCTCGTGCTCGGCGCGCTCGCCGGGGGTGCGGCGGGGCTGGTCATCGGCACCGTCGTCTCCCCACGGCGCATCAACATCGTCTTCGCGGTGGTCATCACGCCGCTGCTGTTCACGGGCTCGACGCAGTTCCCGTTCCTGCAGATCTCCTCGCTCCGGTGGTTCCAGGTGATCTGCGCGATCAACCCGATCACCTACGTCTCCGAGGGGCTGCGCGGGGCCCTGACCCCGCAGATCCCCCACCTGCCGGGCTGGGTGTGCTTCGGCGCGCTGGTGGTGGCGTGCCTGGTGTTCGGGGCGATCGGCATCCAGGGGTTCGTCCGGCGGGCCCTGGACTGACCCACCCTCCGCAGGGCATCCTCCGTACGTCACGTCGCCTTTACCCCGTTCGGGGGGTCGATCGCGGGGTGGTGGTGACCCTGGGGGGCGGGGGGCGTCATGACATCGGGGACCGGGCGGGTCGAGGACCAGAGCACGGGCGCGGCCACGTCGGAATACGGCGATGTGCCGGAGCCGCGGACGGGCGACACGCGGGTTCCGGACGGCGAATCCGATCTCCTGCACGACGAGGACCTGCACGACGAGGACCTGCACGACGAGGACCCCGACCCGGGGCCGCTGCGCGGGGACGTCCTCGGGCGGATCGCCGGCGCCACGACCGCCATCCTCGCCACGTCCGACCGCGACGGCGTCCAGGACGTCAGCGTTCTCGCCGGTGCCCGCTGCTTCCTGCGGGTGCTCGACCGGGAACCGCTTCGCCTTCCCGGACACCGGCGCCGAGGCCGTGACGGCGGCGCGGGCCAACCTCGCCGAGACGCCCGCCGTCGCGATGCTGCTCCTGGTGGGCGGCACCCGCCGCGCCCTGCACGTCAACGGCACCGCCCGCGTGGTGCCCGCCGCCGAGCTGCGCGCCGAGGACCCGACGGTGCCCGAGGCGCCCGTCCCCGGCGAGCCCACCGACGTGTGGGTCGTCGTCGAGGTCGGGGACCTCTATCCCCTCGACGGCGAGGACGCCCCGGTCCTGGGCGGCCCCCGGCCGGTGCCGCCACCCGCGCGGGCCGGGTCCCCGAACCGGGGCCGGACGATCGCCGCGGCGCTCGTCGCCGTCGTGCTCGTCGCGATGGTCGCCGTCGCCGCGGTCGTCATCGCGCAGCGTCCGCCGGCTCCCGCGGCCGCGCCACCGCCCGCCGCGCCCGCCGTCGATCCCGGCCCCACCGGCCCACCGACCCTGCGCGGCCGGGTCAGTGAGATCCGCGACGAGGCGACCGTCGTCGTCGACGTGGCCGGACGCCCGGTCACCGTCGCGATCGTCGGGCTCGACGCGGCCTCGGTACCGGCCTGCGCCGCCCCGGCCTCGCTGGACTTCGCGCGACGCACCCTGCTCGGCCAGACCGTGACCCTGGTCCCGGACCCGACGCTCCCACCGCAGCCCGGAGTCACGCGCGCCTACGCCGTGCTCGGCACGCAGCTCTCCTACACCGAGGCCGCGATCCGGCAGGGCCACGCCCCGGCGGCGGGCCCGTCGCAGTACCGCGCGGTGTTCGACGGCGAGCAGCGCGACGCGCGGAACGACGAGGTCGGCATGTGGGGCCCGCCCTGCGTGCGCTGACCCGCACGTCCCCGCGCCCCGAGCGGCGCCGGGAGCATCAGGCCCGACGACGACCGGGGGATCAGGCGGCGAGCTTGGCGGCCACCTCCGCGAGCCGGGCCCCCTGCACCCGGGCGGCGCCGAGCGCCTCGTCGTCGGGAGCGGCGGACTTCCGTGACACCCAGGACGCCCCGTAGGGATTCCCGGACCCCATCAGCGAGGGGTCGGCCGCGTAGCCGAGGGGCATGATGATCGTGCCCCAGTGGTAGAAGACCATGTTCATCGCGACGATCGTCGCCTCGAGCCCGCCGTGCCCCGTCGAGGCCGACGTGAACGACGTCCCCACCTTCGACGCGAGCTTGCCCTGGGCCCACAGCCCGCCGGTGGTGTCGAGGAACGCCTTGAGCTGCTCGGCGGCCGCGCCGAACCGGGTGGGGCTGCCCAGCGCGATCCCGTCGGCCCACTCGAGGTCGTCGAGGGAGGCCTCGGTGTCGTAGGGGTTGTTCTCCACCCACTCCTTCCACCGGCGGTTCCCCGCGATCGCCTCCTGCGGCGCGCGCTCGGCGACCGGCCGCACCCGGACCTCCGCCCCGGCGCCCCGGGCTCCCTCGGCGAGCGCCTCGGCGAGGGCGGCGACGTTGCCGGTGGCGGAGTAGAAGACGACGACGATGCGGGCCACGCGGACCTCCGGGGAGCGGGAGCGAGGGGTCGGGGCCACCCTCTCGCCCTCGCCCGGCCGCCGCGTTCGCAGGACCCACCGGTGCGACGAGGCACACTGGACCGGTGGCGACGGCCGGTCGACTTCCCCGGGACCGCCCGGCGGACCCCGGTCACGCTCCCTCGACGACCACGGAGTCCGCCCGGGCCGGCGGCACCGAGGCGCTGCGCGGCCTCGTCGTCCTGCACCGCCGGCTCTCCGCGCTCGCGACCGCGCACGACACCGGGCCCGCCGCGGTCGTCGCGCTGCTCGGGGAGGAGCTCGGGGCCGTCGCCGGCGTGGTCGGGCCGGGTCCCGGCCACGTCGTGCTCGCCGCGTGCGTGCCGGGCGTCGACGAGGGCCGGGCGGCCGCGGTGCTCCGGGCCGAGGTCGCGGGCGCCCGCGGCGAGCGCGTCCTCGCGGCGGCCGCACGGGGCGGCCGCGCGCTGCGGGTGCCCGGCAGCGGCACGTGGGTGCGCGTGGTCGTCCCGGTGGTCGTGGGCGGCGAGACCGCCGCGTTCCTGCTCGCCGAGGAGGACCCGGTCCGGCGCGACCGGCCCGCGGCCCT
>JAVXWR010000361.1:0-5826 GCA_032230725.1 Actinomycetota bacterium | reverse complement strand
GTCGTCGTACTCCAGGTCGGCGAACCCCTCGCGCACGACCCGCGCCCCGAGCGAGGACGCCAGCTCCGCGGTCGGGCCGGCCAGCCAGAAGATCAGGAGGTCCGGGTCGAGGCGCATGACGGCCTCGGTGATCGCGGTGGTGATCGCGTCGTCGGTCAGCGCCATCCCGTAGAGCGCGCCGTGGGGCTTCACGTGCACCACCTCGGCGCCCTCGGCCCGGGCCGTCGCCTGCAGCGCGCCGACCTGGTAGAGCACGATCTGCGCGGCCTCGTCCGGGCGCAGCGCCATCCGCCGCCGCCCGAAGCCCACGAGGTCGGGCAGACCCGGGTGCGCGCCGATCGCGGTCCCGGTGCGCACCGCCGTACGGACCGACTCCCGCATCGTCACCGGGTCGCTGGCGTGGTACCCGCAGGCGACGTTCACCGAGGTCACGTGGGCCATGAGCTCCGCGTCGTGGCCGAGCTTCCACCGGCCGAGGCTCTCGCCGGCGTCCGCGTTGAGGTCGACGAGGGTCTGCACGGGAGGTCCTCCGGGGCTCGAGGTCGTGACGACGCCCCATCGCACCAGACCGCGCCGGACACTTCCACGGCGGCGACGGGCCGGTGTCCCCTCACGCGGCTCCGTGGCTCAGTGCCACCGGGCGCGGCCCGGAGCCCCCGCGGGCGCTCTCCCCGTCGCCGGGAACGGCCGCGGAGGTGACGCCCGACTGGTAGACGAGCTCCGCCGTGGCGAGCTCACGCTCGACGGTCGCGCGGAACACGGCGAACGACGCCGGGCGGTCGAGCAGGTCCCACCCCGCGCGGCCCAGCTTCTCCTGCAGGCCGTGGTTGAGCCGCCAGCGCTCGTGGACCCGGGCGATACCGAGGACGCCGCCGCTCAGCGCGACGATCATGCTGGTCACGACGGCGAGGATCTGCAGCGCCCCGTCTTCGGGGCGACCGCTCTGGAGGGTCACGATCGCCGGGAGGAGGGCCAGCCCGGCGACCGAGACGAAGCGGCTGAGGTAGACCCAGGTCCGCGCACAGCACGACGCGCGCTGCGCCGTGGTCAGGTGGTAGTACCAGCGATCGCGCAGGAAGCGGGCGTGCTCGGGGTGCGCTGCGACGAGATCGTCGCACAGGCCCTCGTATCCGGAGAGCCGTCGCCGGCTCCGGCGTCCGCTGGTGTGGGGGTTCATGGTCGGGTCCTCGGTGACGACATCGTGGCCGTGCCCACGGTGCCGCCCGTCGCCCCGGCCGACCAGCGGGTGCTCCCCCGTGTGCGGGGGGCCGCTCCCCCGAGCCGCGCGGGGAACGCCCCCACCCCTACGCGGTTCGTTCAGTGGTCCGTGCCCGTGCTCCAGAGCGCCTTCCGGCCGTCCGCGAGCAGCGCGACATTGCCGTCGATCTGCAGCGCGAGCCGGGCGTCCGGGTGGCCCTGCGTGTGGGAGGCCCAGATCGGGTGGCTCCCGGCGTCGTAGACGACGAGGTTCCCGTCCTGCTGCAGGACGCACGTGGCGCCGGGCGCACCCCCGCCGGAGGCGACCGTGTTCGTGTACCAGCGAGGGGTGTCCTGCTCGTCGTAGACGACCAGGTTGCCGTCGGCCTGGAACACCAGGGTCGCGCGCCCGTTCGGGCTGGAGTAGCGCCGGCCCACGGGGAACGACAGCGGCGGGCGCAGCACGGCGGCCGGCACCCGGTCGAACACGTACGCGGCGGTGGAGCTCCCGCTCCACGACGCCTCGACGGCGCCGGCCGGGAGAGCGACGTTGTTGTCGCGGAGCTCGAACAGAGCGGTCTTCGTGGCGTTCTCGAACCAGGAGTCCTCCTTGATGAAGGCCTGGTAGGAGACGGCGTCGTCCACGTCGCGCACGTCCACCCAGCCCCAGCGCCCGGTGCTGGCCTGGAAGTAGCCGATCTCGTCGGCACCGCCCGGGGCTATCTCCAGCCCGTCCCGGGCCCGGATCTGGTCGCTCTCGCCGCGGGCCCCCTCGATCCGCAACCGGTGCCCGGTGCGGTTCAGCAGGACCATCGTCACGCGACGGTCGGTGAAGGTGTCCGACACGTCCTGGAAGAACTCGTCGAGGGCCTCCTCGGCCGCCTGCACGATCTCGTCGGTCCACTCGAAGACGCTCCGCATGACCGCGCCGACCTCGTCCACGGCGTAGCCCGCGCCCGCCAGCGCGTCGCGGGCGAGGGTCGACCCGAGCGCGAAGGCCTCCTTGAGCTCGTGGGCGACCTCGTCGACCGCCCACCCCGCCCCCTTGAGCAGCTGCGCGGCCGCGTCCGCCGCCGCGCCGAACTGCTCCTCGAGCACGTGGCCCACGCTCGTGGCCAGGGTGAGCGCGCCGTCGCGGACCGAGCCCAGCCACCGGGCCGCGTCGGCGAACAGGTCCCGGAACCACGCGGCCACCCGGTCGGTGAGGAGCTCGACGAGCGACGCGAAGGGGGCGGCGTCGAGGTCGAGCACCACGTGCGCGGTGTGCGCCTCACCCGCGAACGTGAAGGTCGCGTCGAGCGTGGCGGTGATCTCGGTGCCCGTCACCGAGACCTCGACGGCGGCCGTTGCGCCGGTCGCGAGGGAGATCGTCCCGAGGGGACCGAGGTCGATCGTGCCGATCCCGACGGAGGTGCTCCCGCCGAGCTCGAAGTCGGTGAGGCCGGAGGAGCGGCCGTGGAGGTCGAACTCCGCGCCCGGCAGCAGGCTCCCGATGAGCTCGAACGCGGCGCCGTCCCTGCCGATCTCGACGAAGAGCCCCCGACGCAGCCCGAGCAGCCCGACGTCGCCGTTGATGTAGACGTGCGGGGTGCGGAAGCGCTCGTCGGGGTGCCGGGGCTGGTCGTAGGTTGCCATCGACAGGCTGGGGCCGGTCCGGCCGGAGCCCTGGGCGGCCTCGAGCACGAACAGCGACTCCGAGCCGATGACGATGCGGTCGGTGGCGCTGTCGATCGAGATGCCGCGGCCGGGGTCGACCTCGATCGTCGACTCGTTGCGGATGCCGAGGATGCTCAGGGCGCCGTTGAGGTAGAAGCCCTGCGGAAGTCGATCGTGCCTATCCGGGTGGCCTGGGGCGCGAGGTATCTGGGCCTCGACGGAGACCTCGATGCCGGCGGCCGTGCGCACCAGCTGGTAGTGCCGCATGGTCGTCATGTCGGTCAGGTACCAGCGGGTGCCGTCCTCGGCCCGGTCGACCAGGAGCTGCCGGGGCGAGGTCGGCAGCGGGATCCCGGCCCCGTCGTGGAAGGCCGCCGCGAGGCGGTCGAACCGCAGGGCGTCCAGATCGGCGCCCAGCGCACCGTCGACGGTGAACGCGTGTGTGCCCGTCACCCCGATCGCGCCGAGAACGGGGGCCGAGCAGGTCCGGGGGGTCGACGCCGGCCAGGTCGACCAGGACGTCATGCAGGGTCAGGTCGCTGAGCGACCCGGCGAGCAGGCTCTGCGCCGGGTGCACGGCGTCGAAGAACACCGCGATCGACGCCTCGAACCCGGCCTCGAGCGTCGCGGTGATGCCGAGCGCCGGGAGGCCCTCCCAGCTCACCCCGATCTGGAGGGCGAGGTTCGCCAGCTGCAAGCCCTGGAAGGACGTTCGGGTAGGTGACGGCGAGGGCCCGGCGCAGCAGCGAACCGTCCGCGGCGTCCTGGGCCAGCTCGACGGTCGTGTCGAAGTAGTACCCCCCGTGGGCGTGGAGGACGATCATCGTGAGCAGGTCTTTCACCGCGGCGTTGGCCCGGAACCGGTCGAGCTCGTCGACCACGGCCTGCGCGCGGGCGAACGACGGATCGGCCGTGTAGGCGGCGTCGCCCACGATGCGGCGCACCGAGCTGCACCCGCGCAGCTTCACCGTCGAGCCGGACAGGGCCAGATAGAACGCCGGCAACACGGTCGCCGAGTCCTGGCACCAGAAGTGCACCTGGTGCTGCGGGCACAATTGAGCGAATTGCAGGGGGCGCACGACCGCCTTCGTCGCGAACGGCCCCCACCAGATAAAGTGCACGTTCGCCACGACGGCCCCCGCTTCCGGCGATCGGACGCGGCGACACCGACGTCCGGCCCTCTCCCCTGGGCCGTGAGTATGCCGCTCGGGGGCCACAGCGACGAGTCCGTCACTCGAAGAGACGCGTCGATCGGCCGAAAGAATTGCACCGGAGAGTCGCTGACGAAATGCGTTCCGTGAGCAGAGCCCCGATTCTCACGGAACCGTCATGAGCATGCGAACTCGGTGATCGGGTGAGGCTCGATCAGCGGCGGACGACGTGCAGGGTGGGCCGGTAGACGAGCTCCTGGATGCCGCCGTCGAGGGTGTGGTGCTCGAGCAGCTCGAGGTCGAAGTCGTCCGCACCCCCGAGGACCGGCTCGGCGCCGCTCCTCCCCGTCAGCACCGGGAAGATCGTCACCTGGAGGCGGTCGACCAGGCCCGCGGCCATGAGAGCCCAGTTCAACGACAGGCTGCCGTGCGAGCGCAACGGCACGTCGGACTCCTCCTTCAGCCGGCCGACGACCTCGACGGCGTCACCGCGCACGACGGCCGCGTCCGGCCAGTCGAGGGGTCCCTGCAGCGTGGACGACACCACCGTGGTCGGCATGTCCCGCATGCGGGTGACCCAGGGGTCGCGCACGTCGGAGTCCTCGGTGCTCTCCGCCAGCATCTCCACGAACTGCCGGAACGTGGTGGCCCCGAAGACCATCCGGTGCTGCTCCTCGAACGAGGCCAGCCGGTGCTCGAGCAGCTCGGGACCCTGCTTGCCCCAGTAGCCGCCCCAGTCCCCGTCGCCCCCGTAGGAGCCGTAGCCGTCGAGGCTGGAGAAGACGTCGAACGTGTAGGTGGCAGTCACGGGGACCTCCGCTGGATCTCTCGACCGGCCCACTGCCGGTCTCCCACCCAGACCACGAACGGGCCCGACGGCGTTCGACATGTTCCCGCGGAGGTTCTCGAGGGCGTTTCCGCGCCCCCCGCGACCACCTCACCAGGGGTAGAGCCGGTCCCGGACGTCGAAGGACGTCGTCTCCCGCAGGACCGTCCACGTGTTCCCCATCCCGCGGAGGTGGGGGAAGCCTGGGGGCACCCACTTGTCGCCGAGCGCCTCGTCGGCGAGGCGGAACCGGTGGAGGACGTCCTCCCCGGGCACGGGCAGACCGGGGGGCTCGCCGATACCGCGAGGGCGTCCGCCGGGAAGCGCTGCGACGCCGCGGTCCAGGGCCCAGGCCGAGCAGGCGAGGGCAGCATCGACGTCGTGGACGTGCTCGAGCCACGGCAGGTCGTCGGCGGTGGCGTCGAAGGAGGGACTGACCCCCAGGTAGACGGCGACCCGCACCTCGCCGTAGTTCGTGACGCGAGAGCTGTGCCGGCCGGGCAGCACGTCGGCGAGGCAGCCGTGGAGGACGGTGATGGCCCCGTCGCTCCACCCTCCGCGGACCATGGAGCAGGCCACCATCGTCCCCGTGACCCTGTGGTGGAAGGCGTCGCCGGACCTGAGGACCTCGGGGTCGACGAGCCAGGGCTCGCGATCCCACTCGAAGGGGAGCTCGGCGACGATCGTGTCGAGGACCACGGCGAGGAGGGTAGGGCTCGAACCGCCTCGGCGTCCCTCGTTCGTCAGGCCTGTTTCCCGAGTGTGTCGGCGCGAGCCTTGGACGGCTGGACCCGCTTCGGCTCCCCGGGCATCTTCGGGGTGCAACCGCCAGTGCACTGTGCTGACCAGCATCGACGCAGGTCACCAGCGAACCTTGTGCGCCCAGTTATCGGGCGAGTTGTGGATCGCCACACCGAAGATCAATAGCCGTACCCCCTAAGGGTATGCGAGCTCGGGGTCTCAGGCTGGTTCTGCCCGTCGTCCGAGACGGCCGCC
>JAVXWR010000289.1:0-4458 GCA_032230725.1 Actinomycetota bacterium | reverse complement strand
CCGAGGCATTGCTGCTCTCCACCTGCAACCGGGTCGAGGTCTACGCAGACGTGGACACCGTCGACGGCGGTCTGGCCGACGTCTGCGCGGTGCTCGCCCGCCACGGCGGCTGGGATGTCGACGAACTTGCCGGTCAGCTCCTCGTGCACCACGAGGGATCGGCCGTCGAGCACCTGTTCCTGGTGGCGGCCGGGATGGACTCGATGGTCGTCGGCGAGGCGCAGATCCTCGGGCAGCTCCGAGCCGCGTACGCGACGGCGAGCGACCTCGGAACGGTGGGTCGGGTGCTGCACGAGCTGGTCCAGCACGCTTTGCGGGTCGGGAAGAGGGCGCATGCGGAGACGGGCATCGACACCGCCGGCGCCTCCGTGGTGTCCGAGGCGCTCGCCGCCGGGGCGCGCGTCCTCGGCGGTCTGCGGGGGCGCAGAGCCGTGATCGTCGGTGCCGGGTCGCTCGCCGGCCTCACCGCGGCCGAGCTGCGCCGTTCCGGGGTCGCCGAGATCGTCGTCGCCAATCGGACATCCGGAACGGCGACCCGACTGGCCGCAACCGTGGCCCTCTCGGGCACGCCGGCGCGGGCCGTGGGGGTCGACGCGCTACCGACCGAGCTGGCGGCCGATATCGTGATCACGTGCACCGGGTCGTTCGACACGGTGTTGACGACGTCGATGGTCGCTGCCGCCGGGCCGACCGTGATCTGCGACCTGGCGCTGCCCCGCGACGTCGAGCCCGCTGTGCGGACGCTGCCCGGGGTCACCCTCATCGATCTCGAGGACCTGGCCGACCGCCTGCGCCGGGCCGAGGCAGGTACCGGCGTCGAAGCGGCGCGCACGCTGGTTGCCGCGGAGGTGCGCCGCTACCTCGCCGCGCAACGGTCCGCGTCGGTCGACCCCACAGTCACCGCGCTGCGCCGGCGTGCGGCAGAGGTCGTCGAGGCCGAGCTGGTCCGGCTCGGCGCCCGGCTGCCGGGGCTGCCCACCGAGGCGGGTGCGGAGCTCTCCCGGACGGTGCACCGGGTCGTGGACACGTTGCTGCACACCCCGACAGTTCGCGTGAAGCAGCTCGCGGAGGGACCGACAGGGACCCGCTACGCGGAGGCGCTGCGCGTGCTGTTCGCCCTCGACCCGCAGCCCGCGCTGCGCTGAATACAGCAGTAGCCGCAGAGCCGGAACAGGAGCCGTCGGTGGGAGGGGATTCGACCCGCCCACGCCGTCGGGTCCGGCATTGACGGGATCGTCGAGATCGGCGGCCTCAGCAGCGTCCGCTGGGAGCGAAGGCGCTGCGGCGATCCGCACGGCGACATCGGGGTCCAGCATCATGCCGGAGTGGCCATCGGCGTCGATCATGATGCGCGTGGCCTGCCGGTGGGCGGGTCCGGCGCGACGAGCAGGAACGACCGCGTCAACCGCCGAGGCGAACGCGAGCCACCGCGCACCCATCGGCAGTCAAGGCCGCGGCCAGGCGTCGCAGCAGGAAAGAGCCCGGCCGCAGCGCTCGGACCAGGCGGGCACACAGCGACCAGGCCGGCCCACGGTGAGCCACCGAACGGCGTACCGCGCGTGACCTCCAGGTCGACGCGGCCAGCGAGGCGGCGGCCCGTCAATGCCAGAGCGATGACCACCCCGCCAGACTGTGCCCAACGAGGTGCACCTCGCCCGCGCCCGTCACGGCGAGCACATCCTCCACGGCGCCGATGAGCCGGTCGGCGAGCCTGTCCATCGACGACACCCACGGCGGGTCGTCGAGCGTCACAAGCACGCGCCCAGCGGCGCAGAGGGCCCGGCGGATGGCGAACCAGATCGCGCTGGAGCCGGCGAAGCCGTGCACCAGCACCACGGGCGATGGTATTCGTTCGCCGCTTGGTCGGGAGCAGCCGAGGACTGCCGCGTCGTGGACCGACCTCACGCGCGGTGCGACGGGTGAGACCCGGGGGGGAAAGCCGCACACACCAGCAGCCGTCACCGTGGACTTCACGGCCCGCGCCGACCGCCACCTTCTGATTGGATCGCGTCGCCGGCCCTCGAGCATGCACCCGAAGGCGCGTCACTCGTCTGCCCGACAAGGGCCTGGCCGCCGCACCACCCTGGTTCGAGGCGATCGCCACTGGAGGCTGCGACGAGGCGGAGCGCCGCGGACGGTGTCATGACCGGCTCCTTGCATGGTCCCTATCCGGACACACGCATCGGCGCCGGGGATGGAGCATCACCACGAGAGGCCAACTTGGGGGCAACGGGCAGGGAGAGACCAGGGTGCCTGCTGGCGGACATATCTCGACCGGCGCGACTACAGGTCATCAGGGCGTCGGTTGTCCACCGTCAGACCCGGTGAGCGTCGTGTTCCGGTCGCGAGACCGGTAGAAGCCGGTCGTGGTGGTGACGGCGGACCAACTCCGCGACTGCCATCAGGAGCGCCAAGAGCATCACGCCGGAGGCGCACAGCAGCGCGTCGTACACCGCCGCCGGGTAGTCCCGTCCATTGCGGACTAGGGCCTCATAGAAGATCGCGACGAGCGCAGCAGTCCCGATGGCCGAGCCGATTCGCTGGGCGGTCTGAAGCGCACCACCCGCCGCGCCCGCCATCTCCACCGCGACCGACTCCAGGCTCAGCGTGATGTTGGGCGAGGTCACCATGCCGCCCCCGAGTCCGGCCAGCAGCAGCGGCCCCGCGACGGCCCACGCCGCCGCGGATCCATCAACATGTCGCAGCACGAGCGCCGTGGCGACCAGCCCGACCACCACAGTGGCCAGCCCCGACACAGTCAGCCAACGCCCGATCCGGGACACCAGCCGGCCCGCGATCACTGCAGAGGCGGCCACTCCGAGGGCGAACGGCGTCACGGCCAGACCGGAGTGCAGCGGCGAATAGCCCAGTCCGTCCTGGAAGAACAGCGCGAACACCAGCCCGATCCCCGTGAAGCCGGCGAAGTAGACCAGGGCGATGCCCGACCCGGCGGCGTATCCGGGCGTGCGGGCCAACCGTGGGTCGAGCAACGGCTGGCGTCCTCGGCGCACCGTTCGCCGTTCCCACCACGCGAAGGCACCCAACAGCAGCACGGCGACCACGAACAGGTACCACTCAGCAAGGCCGACGGCCTCGCTGTCGACGAGGGGCAGCAGCAGGGACAGGACGCCACCACCAAGCAGCAGGGTCCCGACCAGGTCCAGGCGGATGTCGCGCACCCTGCCGACCCTGGTGGACGGCACGAGTCGTGCCGCGAGGACCAGGGCCAGCAGGCCGATAGGCACGTTGACGTAGAACACCCAACGCCAGCCGTCCGGGCCGGTGAACGCAGCCAGGATCAGCCCGCCGATCACCGGACCCGCCGCCGTCGCGAGCCCGACGGTGCCGCCGAGGACCCCGAACGCCCTGCCTCGCTCGGCGCCACGGAAGAGCTCCTGGATCAACCCGGTGTTCTGCGGCACCAGGATGCCGCCCGCCACGCCTTGCACGAGCCGCGCTGCGATCAGCAACCCGATGGTCGGCGCAGCACCGGTCAGCGCGCTGGTCACCACGAAGGCGGACAGGGCGATCAGGAACATGCGGCGCCGGCCCAGCGTGTCGCCGAGCCGGCCGGCTGGTACCAGCGCGAGCCCCAGGGTGAGCGCGTACCCGGACAACACCCACTGCACGCTCCCTGCCGACACGCCCAGGTCCCGCTCGATGGACGGGAGTGCCACGTTCACGATGCTGACGTCAAGAAGGATCATGAACGCAGCGAGCTGAGTGACCCCCAGCGCCCACCATCGGCGTCGCCCGCTTGCCTGATCAGACGCCGGCGACGTCGTATGGCCGGGGGACGGGGTCTCCTCGCGAACCCGTCCTCCTACGGCGTTCTTCATCGCGGTGTTCCTCTCGGTGGGCGGCGACGGAGCCGACGCCGGGATGGCGGGGCGCGGCGACAACGTCGCGCGATTCCGGAGTCGTGCCATCACTGCCAGCGGCCGTCGTCACGGTGGCTGGCCGGAGTGCCCGATTCCCGCTGGCTGGGGAGGACGAGCGGGGCGCGGGGACGACGCGCAGCCCGTCTCCCGCGATGCCCACGGTGAGTTGGCCGACCGCACTATCAGCTAGCGGGGGCTCATCGACGGTGGCTGGCTGGGCCGCCGTTGGCGGCTCACCGGGCAGGCAGCGAGCGACGGACCGGGGATCGTCGTGTGTTCAACGCCTCGGGCGACCAGCCGCGGACACCCTCGAGAGCTCGCAGAGGTTCGCGGCAGAAGACGCCGGCCTGCGATCGGAAGGAAAGCCATCGTGACAACTCGTTGCCGCCGCAGATCGGCGCCTCGACATACGGATCCAGCCCTGCTGCGGACCCCTGGTCCGGCAGGCGGTGCGCTGCTGGCCGGTCGCTACCGGCTGGCCGAGCGGGTGGGCCGCGGGGCGAGCGCCGACGTGTGGCGGGCACGCGACGAGCTCCTGGACAGGGACGTTGCCGTCAAGCAGTTCCACGAGCCGCAT
>JAVXWR010000276.1:0-4418 GCA_032230725.1 Actinomycetota bacterium | reverse complement strand
CCCCGCTCTCGCCGCCGCTCGAGCTGCCGCTCGATCCGCTGCCGCTGCCGCTCGATCCGCTGCCGCTCCCGGTGCCGCCCGTCCCGGTGTCGGACCCGGTCCCGGTGCCGCTCGCCGAGCCGCCCTCGGTCGAGGTCCCCTTCGTGGACTTGTCCGGCACGGCCGGACAGACCGGCGTCGCCGCCGACCCCGGGACGCAGACCGTCTTCGCCGGCGCGGGCGGGCAGGCGGGCACGCCCGGCGTCGCCGGCGTCCCGGCGGGCGTGCAGGCGGTCTGACCCGCCTGGCCCGGCTGACCGTTCGTGCCCGGCGCAGCGCCGGGACCGGGCTGGCCCGGCCCGGTCTGCCCCGCCTCCTGCCCCTTGAGCAGCTTGTTCTCGGTCCCGAGGGTGCCGTCCGTCCCCTGCATGGTCTTGTCGACCTTGGCGTCGCTCGGCGGCGTGTTCCCGCCGGTGGGGTCGAGGATCGTCCCGTCGGGAAGCGTCTGCGGCGCCCGCACCGAGCCGTCGGCGTTGTGGATCTTCCCGTCCGGGGTGGTGAACGACCCGTCCGGATTGACGACGATGCCCGCGACGACCCCGCCCACCGACTTCGTCGTGCCGTCGGGGTTGAGCACCGCGACGCCCCCGCCCGCACCGGGCTTGACGATGAGGATCGTGCCGTCGTAGTTGAAGTGCACGATCCGGCCGTCCGGGAGCACCTGGGTCGTTCCGTCCGGCTGGATCGTGACGCCGCCGACCGTGACCGGGTTGCGCGTGGTGCCGTCGATGTTCAGGACGACGCCGTTGGGCAGCTTGTGTCCTCCGTCGGCCAGCGTCACGGTCCCGGGCGGGAAGGTGGCGTTCACCCGTGGCGGCAGGATCTTGCCGTCCGTGCCCAGGATGCGGCCGTCGGAGAGCGTCACGGTGCCGTCGTAGTTGTGCGTCCCGGTCAGCAGGAGCTGACCGCCCTTGGTCGTCGGCGGACCCGGGTTCTTCTTCGGGTCCGGGTTCGGCGGCATCGGCTTCGGCGTCTGCTTGTTGCCCGGGTCGACCACGACGATCTGGGTGATCGGCGCCGGAGCCGGCGTCACGATGATCGTCCGCTCGCGGACGAACCCGTTCCAGGGCACCCCGACGAGGCTGGCCGAGTTGTTGGAGTCGGTCGGCGGGCCCAGCGGGTCACCGCTGTAGCACTTGACCGTCGGCTCGCCGTAGCTGTTGACCAGCACGGCGGTGCCGGCCTGCAACGTCGCCGGGTAGGGCTGGAACTGGCCGCCGCCGTAGCCGTACGCGGTGACGTTGGTGTCCGCGCGCAGGCTCACCGCACTCAGCGTGTTGACGAACCCGCCGATGCCGCTCTCCTCGATGCCGAGTGACTTGGCCCAGGCCGCCCCCCTGGACGGGTCCGCGCTGAGCTGGTTGACCAGCGAGGCGGTGTCGCACGAGGCCTTCGCCGGGTCCTGGGCGTAGAGCCCGCCGGTGTTGCCGGGCTGGGACCCCTGGGCGTTGGCCGGCGCGACCACCCCGGCCGTGTCCTCGCCGACCGGCGCCGTGAACGGCGACGGCCCGGAGGTGGAGGTCGCCTCGAGCTGCACCTGGGCCGCCTCGGCGCTCGAGGCGCCCGCGAACACGAACCAGGCGCCCGCACCGACCACCAGCAGCGCCACCACGCCGACCGCGATCCAGATCCGGGCCCGCGACCGTGGAGCCTTGCCGCCGCCGAGGGGAGGAGGAGGCCCACCCGCGCCGGGCGGGTACCCACCGGGCCCACCGGAGCCCGGGAACCCGCCGGTGGGCGGGCCCCACTGCTGGGGCACCGGGGCGGCCTGCGGGTGCGCGGCCGTCGGTGCGTTGAACCCGGCGGTTCCGCCGGGAGGCGTCGCCCCTGTGCCACCCCCCAGCGGCGAGTACCTCGGCGTCCATCCCGTCGGACCCAGTCCGCCGGGGGATGAATCCTGCCCCATCCGTGCTCCCACCCTGCTCCGGTCGTCCGGTGACACCGACGCCACCTGTCGCCGCGCAGTGTCGCGGGGGGAGTCGCTTCCGTATGCCGTAGTGGACTACTGCACTGCGGAGTGGATCAGGTCGGTCACCCTGGGTGAGATGCCGGTCGACTACACGTTCATCGCGACGTACTTGATCTCCAGGTACTCGTCGATGCCGACGTCACCGCCCTCGCGGCCCAGGCCGGACTGCTTCCAGCCGCCGAAGGGGGCGCCCGCGTTGGAGACCATGCCCTGGTTGAGCCCGACCATGCCCGACTCGAGCCGCTCGGAGAGCCGGATCGCCCGCTGCAGGTCCTTCGTGTACAGGTAGCTGACCAGGCCGAACTCGGTGTCGTTGGCGGCGCGGATCGCCTCGTCGTCCTCGGTGAAGGTGAAGATCGGCGCCACCGGGCCGAAGATCTCCTCCTTGACCAGGCGGGCCGAGGTGGGCACATCGGCGAGCACCGTCGGCGGGTAGAAGTAGCCCGCCCCGCTCGGCACCTCGCCGCCCGTACGGACCTTGGCGCCCTTGTGGACGGCGTCGTCGACCAGTTCGGCGACCTTGTCGCGCTGGTCGGCCTCCACCAGCGGGCCGACCTCGACGCCCTCCTCGACCCCGCGCCCGATCGTCATCGACCCCATCCGGTCGGTGAGCTTCTTCGTGAACTCCTCCGCGATGTCGGAGTGCACGTAGAACCGGTTGGCCGCCGTGCACGCCTCGCCGATGTTGCGCATCTTGGCCAGCATCGCGCCCTCGACGGCGGCGTCGACGTCGGCGTCCGCGCACACCACAAAGGGGGCGTTGCCGCCGAGCTCCATCGAGGTCTTGAGCACCTGCTGCGCGGACTGCTCGATGAGCTTCTGCCCGACCTCGGTGGACCCGGTGAACGAGAGCTTGCGGATGCGGCCGTCGGTGATCAGCGGCCCCATGACCTTGCCGGTCGAGCGGGTGGTGAGGACGTTGAGCACGCCCTCGGGCAGCCCCGCGGCCGCGAGGATGTCGGCGAGCTTGAGGATCGTCAGCGGCGTGAGGGCGGCCGGCTTGATCACCATGGTGCAACCGGCGGCGATCGCGGGCCCGATCTTGCGGGTGCCCATGGCCAGCGGGAAGTTCCAGGGCGTGATCAGCAGGCACGGTCCGATCGGCTGGCGCATGACGAGCACCCGGCCGCTCCCGGTCGCGTTCACCTTCCACTCGCCCGAGATGCGCACCGCCTCCTCGGCGTACCAGCGGAAGAACTCGGCGGCGTAGCCGATCTCGGCCGTCGACTCCGCGAGCGGCTTGCCCATCTCGAGGGTCATGAGCATCGCGATGTCGTCGACCTGCTCGGTGATCATCTCGAAGGCCCGGCGCAGGATCTCGCCACGCTCGCGCGGGGCGGTCGCGGCCCAGCCGGCCTGCGCCGTGTGCGCCGCGGTCAGCGCGGCCATCCCGTCGTCGGGGGAGGCGTCGGCGACCTCGCAGAGGATCTCACCGGTGGACGGGTCCTCGACGGGGAACGTCTTCCCCTCCGCGGCGTCGCGCTCGCGGCCCCCGATCAGCAGCTTCTTCGGGACGTCCTCGATGATCCGGCGCTCCCGCGCGGCGTCAGCCATGGCGTGCTCCAGCTCCCCTCGACCGCGGCGGCCCCGCCGGGCACGCCGGTGCGCCCGGTGAGGTGCCCCCTTCCCCCGCGCTCCACACCGCCGGGCCGCACACCGCGCCGATCGTCCGCTTCCTGCCTACCCTCGGGAGTCGTGATCTCCCCCCGCACAGCCTTCGCTCCCCGGGTGGCTGTCGCTCCCCGCCCGGACCTGCCCGCCCGGGTCCCCGACGACTCCGGGACCGCGGTCGTCGTCGGCGGCGGGATCGCCGGGGTCAGCGCCGCGCTCGTGCTCGCCGAGCGCGGGGTGCCCGTCGAGCTCCTGGAGGCCGCCCCGACGCTGGGGGGCCGACTCGGGACGTGGCGACGTACGCTGCCCGACGGGACCCCGGTCACCGTCGAGCACGGCTATCACGGGTTCTTCCGGCAGTACTACACGCTGCGCGCGATCCTGCGGCGCCTCGACCCGGAGCTCGGCTTCCTGCGCGACGTCGGCGGCTACCCGATCGAGGGCCGCGACCCGGCGTGGGCCGCCGAGGACTTCACCGACCTGCCGCGGGTGCCGCTCGCGAACCTGGCCGCCCTGGTGTGGAAGTCCCCCAGCTTCCGGCTGCGCGACCTGCGCAAGGTCGACGGCCGGGAGGCGCTGGAGATGCTGCGCTACGACCCGGTGGGCACCTTCGCCCGGCACGACCACCGCACCACCGCCGAGCTCCTCGACGCCTTCGGGTTCTCCGAGCGCGGCCGGGCGATGCTCTTCGAGGTCTTCGCCCACTCCTTCTTCAACACCGAGCAGCGGTACTCCGCGGCCGAGTTCCTCGCGATGTGCCACTTCTACTTCACCGGCAACCCCGAGGGCCTCGGGATGG
>JAVXWR010000146.1:0-2545 GCA_032230725.1 Actinomycetota bacterium | reverse complement strand
AGGCGAGGGCGGCGTCCTGGTCGGCGACGGTGAACATGACGACGCCGATGTTCGAGACGGTGGTCGGCGCGTCGGTCGGGGTGCTCATGCGCTGCTCCGGTGGGTGCGGTGGCCGTGTCGGGTGTGTCCCGCGGAGCGCAATACGCTAGTGGGACCCCGTGATCCGCATCAAGGACCAGCTGGCGGGGGCCGAGGTCAGGCGTCGCGGCGCCGCATCCGTCCGACGGTGACGGCGAGCCCGAGCACGACGTACACGAGCGCCCGCAGCGTGGACGACCCGAGCCCGCCGAGGGGCAGCGGGTCGCGCAGCACGTCGGTGCCCGCCGAGAAGCCCGTCGTCAGCAGCAGCGGCTGCAACCACTCCAGGGACGGGATCGCGGAGAGCACCCCGAAGACGATCAGCCCGCCGAGCACGCAGGCGAGCACGACCAGCGGGTGCTCGGTGAACGTCGAGATCGCGAGCGCCACCGCCCCGATCGCCAGCAGCTGGCCCACGGTCCACGCCGCCACCAGGGCGATCCGGCCGAGTGCCTCGCCGATCCCGAGGGTCGTGCCCGAGAGCGTCACGAGCGTGCCCTGCGCGCCGCCGACGACCACCGTCCCGGCGAGCATCCCGACGACCGCGACGACGAGCACCGCGAGCACGGCCACCGTCACCACCCCGGCGGACTTCATCACGACCAGCCGCAGCCGCCCGACCGGCGCGAGCAGCAGACCGCGCAGCGTCCCGGTGGCGGCCTCGCCCGCGATCGCGTCGGCGCCCGCGCTCGCGACCGCCAGGGGCAGCAGCAGCGTCAGCGACAACCCCAGCGCGACGACCGGCAGGACGAACCCGTTGCCCGCGACCTGGGCGACCAGTCCCCGGCCCGAGGACGGCCCACCGGTGGCCGCGATCCCGATGGCGATCGCGATGGGGACGAGGGCGAGCAGACCGAGGACCACCAGCGTCCGCGGTCGGCGCAGCACCCAGCGCAGCTCCGCGGCGAGCACCCGGGGAAGGGGAGCGGTGGTGCGGGTGGCGGCGGCGGGGCCCGGCTGCGTCGCGGCGGTCACGCGTCCTCCTCGGTCAACCGGGCGAAGAACTCCTCGAGGTGGGGGCGACGACGCTGGACCTCCCACACGCCGACCCCCGCCCCCACGAGCGCCGCCACGACCTCCGGCGGCTCCAGCGGGCCCGCGGGGACGACGAGGCCGCCGTCGCGCAGGTAGGCGCTCGCGCCCGAGGTCCGCAGGGCGGCGAGGGCCGCGTCGGGATCACCGGTGGTGACGACGAGCTCGCCCGTGCCGGCGTCCAGCAGGGCCGAGAGCTCGCCCGAGACCAGCAGCGATCCGCGCTGCAGTACCGCGACGTGGGTGCACACCGCCTCCACCTCGGCGAGCAGGTGGGAGGAGAGCAGCACGGTCGAGCCTGCGTCGTGGAGCTCGGCGATGATCCGCCGGACGTCGCGGGTGCCCGCCGGGTCGAGGCCGTTCGTGGGCTCGTCGAGCACGACGAGCCGTCGCGGCACGAGCAGCGCGGCGGCGAGGCCGAGGCGCTGCTTCATGCCCAGCGAATAGCCGCGGTAGCGCCGCCGGGCGGCGTCGGCAAGTCCGACCCGGTCCAGCGCCGCGTCCACCGGCGCGCGCAGGTCGCCGTCGAGGCGCGGCTCGAGCGCCGCCGCGCGGAGCAGGTTGTCCCGGCCCGACAGGAACGGGTGGAAGCCGGGTCCCTCGACGAGCGCCCCGACGTCCGGCAGCGCGGCCGGGAGGTCGTCGCCGGTCCGGCCCAGGAGCTCGACGTGGCCCGCGGTGGGTCGGGTCAGGCCCAGCAGTATCCGGATCAGCGTGGTCTTGCCGGAGCCGTTCGGGCCGAGCATCCCGACGATCGCGCCGGCGGGCAGCTCCAGGTCGACCCCGTCGACGGCCACCACCCGCCCGAACGTCTTGCAGAGGCCCCGCGCCCGGGCCGCGGGCGCGGGCCCGGCAGCCTCGGAACCGGGGCCGGGCTCCTCGGGGTGCGGCACGCGGTCGAGGGTCCCAGGCGCGGCGGTCACCGGCCGAGCGCCTCGGAGAGGACCTGCTCGGGCACGGCGCCGGCGGCGATGCGGCCGTCGCTGGTGACGATCGCTGTCGCGACCGCGGTGGTGATCAGCCGTCCCTGACCCCAGGGGCCGCTGACGGGCGTGCCGAGGGCGTTGAGGTCGGGCGCGTCGCCCTGGTCGGGCTGCTTCGGCTCGTTCGGCGCCGCCGCGGGGCGCTGCGCGATGACGACGCGGTCCCACCCGTCGCCGACGGTGCGCGGTGCCTGGGCACCGGCGGGCGGCGTGCCGTGATCGCCCTGGCCGCGGGCCGGGGCGTCCTTGACCGTCGCGCCGGGCGGCGGGGTGAAGGCGAACAGCGACGGGTCCTGCGGGCCGAACGTGATGTCGGAGAACCCGATGGTCAGGGCCGGCTGCGGCGAGCCGGTCGCGAGCACGGACAGCTGCAGCGGCAGGCGCTTCTCGGCGTCGACGGACACCCTGACCTCGCGCAGCAGGGTGCGCTCGGTCGGGAGCGGGGTGAGCAC
>JAVXWR010000717.1:0-3461 GCA_032230725.1 Actinomycetota bacterium | reverse complement strand
CGGTAGTCGCTCGCGGCCTGCATCGCGCCGTCGCGGTCGCCCTGCTGGAGCAGGCGGGCCACCTCGCCCGAGGGGCAGCCGGTGGTCGCGATGATCCCCTTGCCGTAGGTCTCCAGCAGCTCGCGGTCCATGCGCGGCTTGTAGTAGTACCCCTCGAGGCTGGCGAGGCTGGAGAGCCGGAAGAGGTTGTGCATCCCCTCCGTGTTCTCCGCCAGCAGCGTCATGTGGGTGTACATGAGGTCGGGGTTGTCGCTGCCGTTCGCGTTCTGCCCGATGGAGACGCGCTTGCGCTCGTGGCGCGAGCCGGGCGCGATGTAGCCCTCCATGCCGATGATCGGCTTGACCCCGTGCGCCTTGGACTTCTTCCAGAACTCGTAGGCGCCGTAGGTGTTGCCGTGGTCGGTCATGGCGAGGGCGGGCATGCCCATGCGCGCGGCCTCGGAGAAGAGGTCGTCCAGCCGGGCGGCTCCGTCCAGCATGGAGAACTCGGTGTGGGTGTGGAGGTGGACGAACGAGTCGTCGGACACGCGAGAGACCTCCCCGGGACGGCTACCTCTGGCACCCCGACCCCGGTCGACCCAGCACTGGGGAGCGATCTCGGGGGCGGAGGACTGCGGTCACGCTACCTCTCGGGTCCGACAGTCTCGGCGCTCACTCGGGCGGTGGCGGAGTCCCTGCTGCTCACCGCGCCGCCGCGGCGTGTCGGCGCGGGAGTGACCGCGTGTCCGCCCCGAGGGAGGTCGCCGAGGGCGGCCGGACCACCACCGCTCCCCGTCACCGCGACGAGGCCCGCGACGAGCCACACCCCGACGGCGACGATGTCCTCGCGGAGGCACTCGTCGAGGTCGAGCGGCCGCGGTGCGCCGGGTCCGCCGAGCAGGACCGCCTGCTGGTCGAGCGCCGGTCCGGACCGTCCGAGCCGCTCCTCGACCCACCGGAGCACGCGCTCCGCCACGGCCGCCGCGTCCTCGTGTCGGCGCGCTGTCATCAGCCACTCCCCGAGGACGTACCAGGCTCTCGGGCTCCACCCGTCGAGCGTCGGATCCGTCGGCGTGATCCCGTCCAGGTGATCGACGTACTCGAGCTCCACGGCGTCGCCGTACTCCGACTCGAGCTCGCCGATCCGGAGCGAGACCTGGTCGCCGACGTCGGGGGACTCGGTGTCGATCGTCCGCATGACGGCAAGTGCGAGAGCGGTCCGTAGGACGTCATCGTCGGGCGAGCACGGGTCAACCTAGCTCGAGGACCTCCAGCGGATGGAGCGCCGGCGGCTGCTGGCACCCGTCCGACGTGCCCTGCTCCCGGGGCCGGAGAGTCCTCTCCGGCTCCCGCGCCCGGCCTCGCCGAGCTCGTACCTTCGCCGCTCGCCGCTGCCCCGCCGACATCCGTGCGCCCATCAGCAGTGCTCGAGGCCATCGCAACCGCCGCACGGGCAGCACACCGAACCGTCGCACCGGAGCGGGGGGAGGTCCTCCGGGTCGTCCTCGTCCTCCTCGTCGACCGCGAGCCAGGCGTCGAGATCCTCGACCTCGCTCGCGAACCGGCGCCACTCGCCCGCGCCGACACTGCCCCCACGCCGGACACGCTGCACCAGAGCGATGTCCTGCGCCGTCAGTCCCTCGATCCGCCTCATCGGACCCTCCTCACCCTCGTCGGTGGGGCGAGAGTGACAGGAGGGTCTGACAGTGTCGGCCGGTCAGAGGCCCGTCAGCAGGCCGGTCAGAGCAGGCCGGCGCCCTCGAGCGCGGCCCGGACGACGGAGCGCTCGGCGTCGTCGGCCTCGACCAGGGGCAGGCGCAGCCCGCCGACCGGGCGCCCCACCAGGGCCAGCGCGGCCTTGACCGGGATCGGGTTGGTGGTGACGCCGAGAGCGTCGAACACCGGCTTGAGGGAGGCCTCGATCTCGGCGCGGTTCTCCGGCTCGTCGACCATGCGGCGCATCTGCGGGCCCACCAGGTGGCTGGCGACGAGGATCCCGCCGCAGCCGCCCATGTCGAGCACGGCGGCGAAGAGGTCGTCGTTGCCCGCGTAGATGCCGAGACCGTCCACCGGGGCGAGGTTGGCGTTGTTGGCCTGCTTGACGTAGTCGACGTGCTCGATCTGGGCGAGCTCGGCCAGCTGGTCGTTGGGCAGGTCCAGCGACACCCGCGAGGGGATGTTGTAGAGCACGATCGGCTTGTCCGTCGCGCGGCTGACCTCGGAGTAGTGGGCATGGACGCCGCGCCGGTTCGGGCGGTTGTAGTACGGAGTCACCGAGAGGATCGCGTCCGCGCCCGCCTGGGTGGCCCGCTCGGTCATCTCGACCGCGTGACGGGTGTCGTTCGAGCCGGTCGACGCGACGACGGTGGCGTTCGCGGGGCGCTGTGAGCAGGCCAGCTCGACGAGGCGCAGGTGCTCGTCGGTGGAGAGCGTCGGGGACTCCCCGGTGGTGCCGCACACGACGATGCCGTCGGACCCGTGGGCGCACAGGTGGCCCATGAGGTCGACGAACGCCTGCTCGTCGACGGCCCCACGGTCGTCGAACGGGGTGACGATGGCGGTGAGGACGGCTCCGAGCGACACACGGACAGGTTGCCTTGTCGGAGGGCGGCGCGTCGAGGCCACCCTCGGCCAGGAGGCGCGTGTCCTCGGCCTTCGTCGGGGTCGTCGTCAGCCGGCGACCGGTGGAGATCGCTTCTTCGTGAGCGTGTCGCTCCCGAGATGGTGATCACCGGCTCCCGGACCCCTCAAGCAGCACCCGGCCGCCCGGACGTCCCGGAGCGGCCGTCAGGCCCTCGCGACGGGCACGTGGCGCAGGTCGTAGGCCGCTCCGGGATGCCTGACGTGCTGATGATCATGACGGGTCGAGGGACTCCGAGGCCGGCGCCCGTCGAGGGGCACTGGGCGCAGGCATCACGGCCCCGCGGCCTGCCTCATGTACTGATGATCACGGGGCGAGGGTCACGGGCGAGGGGCGGCGCCGAGGGGGCGGCGCCGGGGCCGGCGACGGACTGTCGCGCGCGAGCTCAGTCGGGCGGCGTGTCCGGCCCGTCGACGTTGACCGTGGGCGGCCCGTCCCCGGCACGGGCGATGACGGCCGTGGAGCGGTCGTCGCCCGGGTTGGACTCCCGGTGCACCGTCCACGCCGGGACGTGGATGAACTCGCCCTGCCCCGCGTCGGCGACCTCCGCCCCGCCCGCGCCGAACTCCAGGCGCATGGTCCCCGCGACGACGTAGAGGCTGGTCTCGTGGTCACCGTGGTGGTGCCAGCCCGAGGTCGCCCCGGGGTCGGTGTGCACCAGGCCCGCCCACAGCGACGGGGCCTCGAAGGCGACCTGGCGGTGCATGCCGGGGGTGGGGTCGCCGTCGACCAGGTCGTCCTCCCGGACGACGCGCACGGGTTCGCTCAAGGGGTGCCTCCGGCTCGTGAGCACTTCCCCGTGTCATAGCACGGAAAAGTGCTCACGAGCGCAGCGTACCTA
>JAVXWR010000135.1:0-12337 GCA_032230725.1 Actinomycetota bacterium | reverse complement strand
TCAAGATCGTCAGCCTGCAGTTTCAATTGGTCACGAGCGAGATCGAACAGTTTTGCGGTGTCGAATACGGTCACTCGGCTCCTCCCGGCGTGTCGTTAAGGGGTTCGCAGCAGCGGCCCGCGGTGTTGGCTCAGGGTGTTACCGGGCCCTGGAGCTGGCGCATGCTCGCTGCGATCGGGCGCCGTCCTGGGCCAATTACGCCCTACGCCAACGCCAGCAGCCCCGGGGAGCCCTGCCGCGGAGCGTACGTCTACGTCCCCGAACCGTCGCCGACGTCCGCATAGCTCCCAGCACGGCGGCTGGCGCGCACACCCCTCCTGGCGGGATAGCCGTGCTCATATCGGTTCGCATGGCCCTCTCGTCACGCTCACGACTGCGCCGAAACCGTGGTCGTGACTGAGCCGCCCGGAACGGCCGGCGGTGTGTACGCACAGGGATCAGCGCTGTGGGGAGAGCGTTGGAGCTCCGGCCGCCGAAACGTATCGATGCACCGTTCCGGAAGATACACCAACAGATGATCACTCCCCCTTCCGATGTACGAACCGGCTTCTCCAGGACGTCGCCACCAGTGTTCTGACCGACAACAACTTCGATGTCAGCTCCGAATGTGTCCGCCTCTCCCTGGTGCAACGAAAGGGCCGACAGGAGACGTGGCAGGGCGCCGGGCAGTACGTGCAGTGCGAGGCACCCCAGTAGGAGGTCGCCGGAGGCCGTGATAACCCGCATTATCACGGCCTCGCCCCGGCGAGATGGCGAACTCAGTGAGAACAGGCCTTCGACCACACCCTTGATCCTTCAGCCAGTGGGAGCCGGCGGCGGCTACAGGCAGTCCTGGTGTGGGCCAAAGACTTCGTTGGGCCTATAGGCGCATTCTTCGCTCCGGAGAGCGGCACCGCGTTCGAGCCGCGGTTCGACCCGATACCTTGTATAGGTTTGACCGGCATGCTCGACGACCCCCGGGACCGACCGGTGGAGAGGACCTGCCCCGCTCCGGCCGACCACAGGTGACCACGGAACCCCCGGACCCGCCAGGGACCGCTTCGCTCGCATGCGGCGCCCTGGCCCGCCCGGAGAACCACGCGGCTCGGGTTGCGCACCAGCCTCAAGTGCCAGGTCCACGCAGTGATCGCCGCGGCCGGGGTCTCGGTGTCGATGTCGGATCTGTTCGGGGTCGAGGGCCACGAACTGCTGCGCACGGTGAACCTGGCTTCGGCGTCACGAGCTCGGGTCGACTCCGCCCGCCGCATGATCAGCATGCTGGATTGGGAGGTGGATCTGTTTACCAACCTCGTCGCCGGCCGGCCGCGCGCCGACCCGGGCTACCGCGCGATCCAGGTCATCCCCGGGATCGGGCCCACGTTGGCGGCGGTGTTCGTCGCCGAGATCGGCGACGTCACCCGCTTCGAGCGCCCAGCGCAGCTGGCCTCCTGGGCGGGGCTCACACCCCGCCATCACGAGTCCGACACCACCGTGCACCGCGGACGGATCACCAAGCAGGGCTCGCGGCTGGTGCGCTGGGCCGCGGTGGAGGCCGCCCAGCACGCCGCCAAGACCGAGCATCTCGGGCAGCTACGGGAGCGAGTGGCCGCCCGCCGCGGACGCAACATCGCCACCGTCGGCGCCGCCCGCAAGCTGATCGGGCTGGTGTTCTACGGGCTGCGTGACCACGAGATCCGCGGCCTACACGCGGCCAGCGCCGCCTGATGGCAACCGCCCTTTGCACGTGATCGGTCGCCGGTCGCCGCAGGTCACCCCCGAGCTCGGCGTGGTCGCCCTCTGGAGATTGACCCCGACCGACCGCACCTGTCCCAGCACTTCATGCCCCCACCCGCGGGGCGAAGGGATGACACCGACAGCTCCACCGGGGCCATGTCGTTCCTGCCGGGCCGCCGGCGATAAAGCCACGCACCCTGAACCTCGAGCCGACCCACCTCCGGAGGAGCCGCAGCTGATCTTTTCGCTGTTCCCGCGGTGAACATCGTGCGCCCATCGACGTCGACCTCAACGACCTCCGGCCGCTGACGCGGTCGACCTCCGGTCGATCCTTGACCCCGACGCCGGCACAGGCGCGCCCACACCCCGGCGGAGACCAGCAGAAGAAGATCAACAGCCCGGGTGAGCAGGGTTGACCGACCCCACTCCTTCAGGGATGACCTGCTGTTCGTGTCTCACTTGCCGTTGTGGCCCGTCGATGTGGAGCGACGGTCGAACGACAGTGGGGCTTAGACGCGATCCGCCTCTGTGGCACGCACCCCGCCGCTCCGCTCTGGGGTCAGGGCCGGGACCAGCTGCAGTCGAGGCTGCGGGCCTGGGCTGCGGGCCCAGGCCACGGCATCCGCTGTGGCTATGCTGGCGGCGGCGAGGACTTCGCCGAGTACGTCGAGTACGTCGACGACCGCGCGACGCGGCCGAACCAGCACACGCATGGGCACACACTCCGGGAATCGACCAGCGCTTCGAGGGCGACACCAGAGGTGCGGGTGCAGCGATCGCGTGAGGCGAATTTACCGCGCAGGCGGTCGGGACCTGACCACCACGCGGGCGAAACGGCGGCTCATTGGCTGGTCCGAATGCGCGGATGAGGCTTCGCCGCCGGCGCCAGACTCAAGTCCACTGCCACATGATCGGGTCGCGTGCTGACCCACGATTTGGCGCTTCGCACTGACATTGTCTGTCGTTCAACACAGCCCTCGACTCCCGTATCTCCTGTGTAGAACGACGGTCGGACGACAGTGCTCGCGCGCCTCTGGCGACGGCGCTCCTGGTGGTCAGGGATCGCCGAGGAGGAGCAAAATCAGGCTGTCGCTGAGCCATCGCTCGAATCTCGCGGTGTGCCAGCCCAGCTGGCCGACCAGCAGGGCGTAGGTGTTCGGGTTGGATAACGCGGAACAGGTCGCGGCCGCGTCGTCTGCGGTGAGCCCCTCGCGCAGTGGTCCGTTCGCCGACAGCATCTCGATGTGGACCCGTTGCCCGTCGAGACGGCGGGTGGTGTCACGGTGCTGCAGTCCGGCCGCGGTAGGGTCGGATGCGGCCGCCAAGCGCAGGATCCGGTGCGCCACTGCGGGCGCTGCAGGTGGCCACGGGAGAACGCCGCGAGCAGCCGGACCAGCACGCCGGTGCATCCCGACGGGTCCGTCGACAGCGTCGAGGTCCTCAACAGCTCCGGACAAGCGGTGCCGCGGCTGCCGCCATGTCCGCCCTCACCGGCGCCGGGTTCTCCCCCGCCGACACCGGCGCCGCGAGCCCCCGGCCGAGCACCACCATCGCGTACGCGCCCACCGACCAGGCCGACGCGACCGCCGCCCGGGTCGCGCTGGCCCCCGGCACCGTCCTCAGCCCCGACAACCAGCTCGTCGCCGGCCAGCTCCACATCACCGTCGGCACCGACCGACCCGCCGTCACCGCCACCGCGACGACGGCGTCCCCGGCCCGTCACCCCCGATCACCGCCGCCGCCATTCCCTGCATCAACTGAATCCCTTGACAGCACGAGCCCATAGATCCGCCCGTGGAGGCCGAAGCCCCCCGGTCTCGCTGCAAACCACCGCCACCACATTGCGTCATCGAGCACCAACAAACAGTCGACCGGGCGCCGCCGGCGAAGCACCGCCTGGTTGTTGGCCCACCACGGCTGGTAGCTCCCGTCGGGCTTGCTGTTGCGGTGCACCTCGGGGTACACGGTCTGGAAGGACTTGCCGATCTGGGCGGCGATCTGCTTGACCTCGAGCCCGAGGAGCAGGCCGTCGGCGATGGTGATCCGGTCCTCCAGGGTGAGGCACCTCGAGGAGATCAGCTCTAC
Organism: Actinomycetota bacterium; assembly: GCA_032230725.1. GTDB lineage: Bacteria > Actinomycetota > Actinomycetes > Mycobacteriales > Pseudonocardiaceae > Actinomycetospora. The sequence continues at coordinate 8,539 of JAVXWR010000135.1, read as the reverse complement.
GCCCCAGCTCGGCGGGCTCGCATACTCCGACGTGGTCGCCTGCTCGGCCCGGCTCGGTGGGTTCCGAGGTCAGCCGTCCGTCGTGGTGTCCGAGCGGGCCGCGAGGTCCTCGAGCCCGCGATCGATGCCGTCGGTGAGCACGTCGACGTCGGGCACGCCATCGAAGTCGGCGTTGACGCCGAAGGTCATGCGGCCGGCGTAGGAGAAGATGCCAATCGCCAGCCGGCAGCCCATGGCGATCGGCACGTAGGCGTGCAGCGAGGTCATCCGGCGACCGAGCACATACAGCGGTCGGGGAGGGCCGGGGACGTTGGTGGCCACCGCCTGGGCCACAGGCTGGGCCGATTGGGCCGTGCGCACGCCGAGGGCGAGCAGCGCCGGCGCGACGAGGTCCCCGGTCGAGAGCATCGCGCGCACGTCGGTGGCCAGGACCACCCGCTTGTGGTCCTCCATCTGGCGCCGCACATCGGCGAACCGGGTGAGGGGGTCCGCCTGACCGACGGGGAGATCGACGAGCACCGTCACGATCCGGTTCCCCACCTGCCCGTGCTCGGTGCCGCGCCGCACGGAGACCGGGACCAGGGTGCGGACGACCAACCGGTCGGTGAGCTCCCCGCGCCCGACGAGCAGCTCGCGCAGCCCGGCGGTGACGACCGCCAGGGCGACATCGTTGACCGAGCCACCGAGCGCGCGGCCGACGCGCCGGATCGTCGACAGATCGGCCGCGGTCCACGCCCAGCGCCGACGCCGGCCCAGCGGGCCGTTGAGGCTGCGCGCGGTCGTCGCGGTTCCCTGCCGGGCGAGATCGAGGACCGAAGCGGCCATCGCGTCCGCGCGGCGGACCCAGTCCCGGGGCGAGGCGAGACGCGGCAGCGATCCCAGCTGCGCGAGAGAGAGGTGTGCCGCGTCGGTGACGGTCCCGCGCACGCTCCCGGCGATCAGGGCGGAGGTGGAGGGGGCGGGGCTCGGCGACCACGCGTCGGGGTCGTCGGGCACGGGGTCGGGGTGCTGATCGAAGATCAGCTGCAGCAGGTCGATGCCCGCGATCCCGTCGACCATGCAGTGGTGGACCTTGGCGACGATCGCCCAGCGACCGTCGGCGAGCCCGTCGAGGAGCCACACCTCCCACAGCGGTCTCTCGAGCTCCAGGGGCTGTTCGAGGATGCGCGCGAGCTGCTCGCACAGCTGGTCGTCGCCGCCGGGTGCGGGCACGACGGCATGGCGCACGTGGTGGCGCACCTCGAAGCGTTGGTCGTCCACCCAGACCGGACGCCCAAGACTGAGCGGGACGGAGCGGACCCGCTGGCGGTACCGGGGGACGTGGGAGAGCTTGCCCGCCAGCAGCCCCACCAGGTCCTCCTGCGCAGGCGCCGGGCCCTCCAGCACCGACACCGACCCCACGTGCATCGGCGTCGTGTCGCTCTCGAGGTGGTAGAAGGCCGCGTCCACCGGACCCAGACGGTCCATCGGTGTCGACCTCCTCCGCGCCCCTGTCCCGTCGCGCGACGTCATCATGCCGCGCAGGGGCACGGGGAGCGGGGTTCGTCGTCGGCGACGGCCGCGCGTGCTGCGGCCCGCGGGCCGGGCGCCGCCGCCGGCGTGCCACTGCTCCGCGCCGGTGTCGCCGGCCTCGTGACGCTCGATCACCCGACGCACCGCCTTCGGTGTCGTCCTACGGATCGCGGCTGCGCCGCGGTAACTGCCTACTCCAGGTAGGCCGAAATGGTCGGGATGACCCCGCTGCACGAGCTGTTGGCCGAGCACCTCGACCAGGACAGCGTCGACCCGGAGACCGGCACTCTGGCCGAGGGCTCGGTGATCGTGGGGATCGAGACCGACCGCGGGCCTTGGGTGAGCGCGCTGGTCGCGGCCGGCTACCAGATCTAGCGATCAACCCGCTCTCGGTGGCGCGGTATCGGGAGCGGCACTCGACCTCGGGGGCGAAATCCGACCCCGGCGACGCGCACGTGCTGGCCGAGATCGTCCGTCTCAACCGAGCCCGTCACCGCCCGGTCGCCGGGGACAGCGACCAGGCTGACGCGTCGAAGCTGACCGCCCGCGCGCATCAGTCGCTGATCTGGGAACGGACCCGGCACCTGCAGCGGCTGCGGCAGGTGCTGCGGGAGTACTTCCCCGGGATGCTCGACGCGCTCTCGGCCGGGCGCCTCGAGCTCGCCGACCCCGACGCGCTCGAGCTCATCGAACGCGCCGGCGACCCGCAGCGGGCCACGCGATTGTCGCAGTCGAAGATGTCGACAGGAAGCGACCAACCGCGTCGAACAACCGGAAACGGGCCATCGCCGGGGTGTCCTCCGCTGAATCGCGCTCGGCCACCTCGGACAACCCCGGCACGAGCAGAGCCAGATCGGCGGCCACGCCCAGGCCAGTAGGTGCCGCGGCACCTTCCACGATTCACGACACCGCTCGCAGAACCTGAGTCCACGGCCAGAAAGCCGGTGCGCCCTCCACCTCTGCGGCCCGACCCCACGACGACGGCACGTCCCGCGCCGCCGCGAGTTCCACCAACTCCCTGCGCCAGCCGGGTCTTCCCCACTCCTGGTTCCCCCGAGCACAGGACCAGACGCGGAGCCATCAAGCGCCGACGTCAGCCACCCTTCCAGCGCGCCCAACTCCCGCCCTCGACCGATCAGCTCCAAGCGACTCCCCCTCGAACACTACCCAGTCTCCGTATCTCGAAGCCGCTGTCGCAAAGGCTCGAAGACGAGCAGCGGGGGTCCCCGACGCTCCGGAGCAATGGTTGGAACCTATTGAGAACCGTAATTGGGTCGGATTCTAGTGATCGTCGCACGCGGCTGTTCCTACTCGCCAGGTGGTCCGGATTCAGCCGGCGCTGACAGGAGCTGGCGTCCTGGCCGACGCGAGTATCGCGACGCAACAATGCGCTCCGCCAGGCCAGCCAGCGGGGTGCCTCGGCGGGTTGGTGTCAAAGCGGCTGAACTGCGTAGTCAGCTGGTAGCTCTGTCGGCGCTGGCCAGCTCGCGGACTAGCCGAGCGTACTGCATGGGGCTTGTGCGCTCCAGCGCGATCAGCTCGGCGCGGATGCGGCCGGCGCTGGCGCGCGCGGTCCTGAGCTTGATGGCCTCAATTCTTTCCGCCATATCAATAAATGCACTTAGACGCTTGTCGGTAGAGCTGTGTGGGCGCTCGTCCAACAAAGCCCACAATGCATCCGTTATCGTTCCGAGCTGGCGGCCGTAGCTCTGCTCCTCCACGATCGCGGCTTCGGTAAGCGGCGCCGTCGAGTTATTCTCGTTGACGGTAAGAATAGACCCAAAGTTCCAGCCGGAGAGGATCGGCTGCGTAAGACTCTTGGGCGCCCACGTGCCTGTGCGCCAGGCCTGCAGCCATGCGACGGGATTCATTGCCGTCCATGGCGACCAAGCGCCCGACGCAATCTTACTCATTCGCTCGTACCGTCCGTTGTCGTCGCTGGTTGTGATCGCCGGCCAATAGCCGTGGGCGTGCGCGGCCCGCCCCGGGGTGGCCGTCGGCGTACTGCGCAACCACCTCGATCACGAGATCATCTTCGCCGCCCGATCTAATGCGGGTAGTTGGAAGCGGCCTGTTAGCGCAGGTTGATTGCGATCAGGACGGCGGAACGAGGCCCAGCTGACCAAGAAAGCTCATGTTGTCCCAGATCATGTCGTGCTGGACGATCTTGCCGTTCTCTACGCGGGCAACCTCAGTGGCCCCCAGCTCCACCGACTTCTGAGTCGCCGGCAGTTCGCTGCCGTCCGGCATTGCAATAGGACCGCTGTTAACCCCCTGGAGGGCGAACTCGCCGATGTACAGGTCACCGTCCTCGCAATGGCGCCCCACCGTTACCTCTCCGTCCGGGAAGGCGTCGAGCAGGCCCTGCAAGTACGGCGAGATGTTGTCGCGTCCTTCGAACCTGCCATCGGGGGTGGTAAGCACGATGTCGTCGCCGTACAAAGCGCAATATCCCTGGACATCGCCCTTGTTGTAGAGAGCAGTGCCCTCCTCGATCAACTCCGTCGGCGTAGCCATCATTGTCTCCTCTGTGATCTGCGGGTACTCGTCGGTAATAGTGCAGTTGCTACATCAGTTCGCCAGAAGTGCGCGGACCCCTGAGGGTCGTTGTATGTCGCTGAGTGATCCTCAGCTTTTCGCGACATCGGCCTTCATGTGGACGTCGAGAGTCTCTGCGGGCGGGAGTATTGAAAGTAGTAGTCACCTCGTTCGAAAGAACAGGCCAGATCATCGAGTTATAGCACGAAGCTGAATTATCTCCAGCTGCCATGGACTTGCAGCAAGCGAATTCGGACGTTCTCGAACAGCACGCTGTAGACATCCGGTGCCACTTGGATCGCGTCCTGTGTCATCCACACCCCGGCTTACCCTGACGTCCCACCCGGTTCGGGAACCAGCACCGGTACCGAGGGTGACAGGAATCCGGCCGCCCGGATGAGAAGACACCCTGTTGGCCTAAGATCGATCTCCCGTTGTGAGCCCCCGGTAGGCAGTGTCCGCCAGCCTCCGGAGCCAAACTCTGCGCGCTGGAGGGGCCGGCCGTCGCTGCTTGCCTTCGCGGGGCCAGCAGCTGATATCGGACCTGCGCGGCGCCGCAGCGCCTCGAGCGCCTCCCGGTCCGACATCAGTGATCGACGTTCCCGCTGGAACGCGGCCGGCGCTGCCCCCCTCTGGGGTCCTGCGCTCGGTCGACCTTCGGCGCCGGCCTACGCCCTCGACGCCACCCTCATCGACTCGGCCTGGCCGACATCGCCGTCGCCGGCCTATCGACGACCGGTCGCGGACCGTGGTGACTGGCGGTGAGTGTTCGACCGGTCGCCCTAGGTTGCGATACCGTCGAGTGAACGTCACATGTTTGCCCTGGTCCCCGGATAGCCTAAAAGCGGCGCTGTAGCTCCGTTTGTGACTCTCTGTCTCCTACATCCGGCGTGCCACGTATCCTCAACCCGTCGCGGCGACTAGCAGGTTGATCTCATGCTCGAGTCCCTCCACCAGGACGTCGACGTCCTCGATGATTCCCGGATCGGCGCACAGCCCGAACGCCAGCACGTCGGCGGTGGACATCGCGCCGATGCGCAGGGCGTGGCGCTGACCGATCTCGGCGATCGGCCGGACACTGCGGACCTCCCGGCCCAGGACGGTCACCGGTGCGCGCGGGCCGACCACGTTCGAGATGTTCACGGCGAACGCGCGGGGACCGGCCTGCGCGCGCTCCACGAGCCGTGCCAGCGACGGCGTCACGTCCGTGAGGCCGTGGAGCAGCGCCTCGATCCGGCTCGCGTCGTCGGCGGCCTTGCGGGCGGAACAGGCATGGTGCACCGCGCGGAGCCGGTCGACCGGATCGCCGATGTGTAGGGGCAGGGTCAGGTCGAAGTAGGAGTCGCGGTTGAGCGCGTCCTCACCCTCGTGGTGCAGGCTCACCGGGACCCGGACGCGGAGGTCCGTCGTGCGGCCGGCGTGGTGGTCGAGCCACCGTCGCAGCGCGCCGGCCACCACCGACAGCACGGCGTCGTTGACCGTGCCCTCCGTGGCGCGGGCGGCGGCGTGCAGGCCCGAGAAGCTCGTGTCGATGAACGCGACGTCCCGTCGCGTGCCGATGGTGCCGTCGAAGGGGGACCGGCCCGGCTCGAAGGCGAACTCACGCTCCAGGAAGCCGAGCAGGTGCGCCCGCCGGCGGGCGTGGTCCCGGGAGATCACCGCGCCCGGCGACGGCGGATCCGTCGGGCCGCGCGGGGGCGCGGTCGGCTGCTCGTCGAACAGGGCGGTGTCGGCGAGCCGGACGGCCGTCGTCCCGTCGGCCAGGGCGTGGTGCAGCCGCCACACCACGGCGGTGGCGCCGTCGGTGAGGCCCACGACGTCGATCGCCCAGAGCGGGCGCGTGCGGTCGAGGTGGCGGGAGAAACGGTCGGCCACCACCGTCCGGAGACCGGCGGCGTCGACCGGCCCCTCGGGCGCGTCGACGATGTGGTCGGCGAGGTCGACGTCGTCCGCGGGCACCCAGGCGGGGTGCTCCACGGTGCCGCCGAGCCGGTAACGGAGCTCGGGGGCCGCGTCCAGGCGGCCCCGGAACCGCTCCCGCAGCATCGATGCGTCCAGGGTGTTGGGCGCCACGACGACGACGTGGCAGACGTGGCCCACCACCGTCGGCGATTCCAGGGCCAGGATGGCCCGGTCCTCCGCGGCGAGCGGGATCGACCCGGGGTGGTCGGCGAGGGTCACAGGTACCCCAGGTGGCGGGCCTGGGCCGTCAGCTCGTCCCGGAAGTGCGGGTGGGCGACCGCGATCAACCGACGTGTGCGCTCGGCGATGCTGCGGCCGTGCAGCTCGGCGACCCCGTACTCGGTCACGACGTTGTCGACGATGTTCTTGAAGGTGGTCACGGCGGCACCCGGGCGCAGCTGGGGCACGATCCGGGAGACCGAGTCGTCCGCGGTGCTGGAGTGCAGCACGATGTAGGCGTGCCCGTTCTCGGCCATCACCGCGCCGCGGGCGAAGTCGGGCTGGCCGCCGGATGACGAGAGGTACTGGCTGCCGAGCGACTCCGACGCGCACTGCCCGAGGAAGTCGACCTCGAGCGTCGCGTTGATGGAGTACATGTTCGGCTCGCGCGCGATGATCGTGGGGTCGTTGGTGTGGTCGACCGGGTGGAACTCGACGCCGGGGTTGTCGGCGACGAAGTCGTAGAGCCGCTGATCGCCGATCGCGCTCGTCGTCACCAGCTTGCTGCGGTGGGTGGACTTGCGGGTCCCCGTGATCACCCCGGACTCGACGAGATCGACGAAGCCGGTGCCCAGCAGCTCGGTGTGCACCCCGAGCTCGCGGTGCCCGCTCAGCGCGGCCAGCACCATGTCGGGGACCGCCCCGATCCCGACCTGCAGGGTCGCGCCGTCCGGGATCCGCTCGGCCACCAGGCCGGCGATCGCCCGGTCGCGGTCGCCCACGGCAGGCCCGGGCACCTCGATCATCGGTCGGCTGTTCTCGCACCAGCCGACGACGTCGCTCACGTGGAGCTGGTTGCCGCCGAAGGTCCGCGGGGTGTGCTCGTTGACCTCGACGAAGAACGGGACCTCGCCGATCAGCGACGCCGTGTACTCGGCGTTCGCACCGAGGGACATGTACCCGTGCCGGTCGGGGGGCGACACGGAGGTGATCACCAGGTCCGGGTGCACGGAGCGGCGCAGGATCCTCGGCACCTCGCTGAAGGAGTTCGGCACCAGGTCGCAGTGACCCGCGTGGAACGCCTCCCGGTTCGCCGGGGAGAGGAAGTACGACACGTGCCGGAGCCCGGGGATCGCGCCGCACATGTACGGGCGGGAGCGCATGGCGAGCATCTGGTGGAGGCGGACGTCCCGCAGCTCCTCGCCGGCGGCCTCGAGCGCGTCGACGACGGCCGTCGGCTCGCCGTTCGCCGCGCCGACGACGACGTCCGCGCCCGGCCGGACATGGTCGAGGACCGCCTCCGGCGAGCGCCGGGTCGCCGCCAGCGCGTCGCCGGTGCGGTCGGTCACGGTCCCTCCAGGGGAAAAGGCGCAGCGTCACGGGCGCGGGCAGCCTAGTGCCTCGGAAGGGTTGTTCAGGATCTTGCGGGTTGGGAGGCTGTCGCCTGGAAGGTGGGCACGCGCCCGGGAGGTGATCGACGCGTTCAACGACCAGGGGTTCGCGGCCCCGAACGCAAAGTGGAGCGCGGGCCGACATCCAAAGTTCGTCCCCCCCGGGGCTGCGAGACGATCGCCCGGATCGTCAACATCGCCCCGGCGCTACTCGACCTCTCGCTCACCTGCTGGAGCCTGTTCAAGCTCGCCCGGGTACCTTCGCGTGCACGAGCGTGTCGGTGAGCACCGAGACCGTGCGCCAGGTGCTGCGCGCCACGGCGATCAGCTGGCAGGCCACCAAGACCTGGAAAGCCTCCCGCGACCCCGAGTTCGCCACCAAGCTCGCACGGCTGCTCGCCCTCTACGACGCCGCTGCCGGCGGCGCGCGCTACCGGCCGGGCGGGCGGGTGATCTGCGTCGATGAGCGCACCGCCAACCCACGACTGGCCGAGGTCCACAACCCTGCGGCTACGGGGTTATTGGGCTCTTCCGGAATTGGAGTGCAGCTGAGGGCGTCACTGTCCGGAGAGCTGGGTCGTGTCGCTGCGGTGAGGCGGGCCCCGGGAAGTTGATGATGAAGGTTCCTACACCAATGATCATCAACACCCCGGGGACCCGATGCCGCAGCCTGCACCGACGGCGCGACGACGTCCTGGCCTACTTCACCCACCGCGCATCCAACGGCCCCACCGAGGCCATTCAATGGCCGCCTCGAAGCGCTGCGCCGCAACGCCCTCGGCTTCCGCAACCTGATCAACTACCGCATCCGGTCGCTGCTGCACCTGCGGGAACCTCGCACTCTGATATGGGGGCCGATTTGTCAAGTGGCCAGGACGAAGCGGCGCCCAGGGCCGTCGCTCTGGACGCCGCTTCGTGTGACCGACCGACCTCGGCGATGATGGCAAGCGTGTCGCTGTCGACGCGTGTCCATTCTG
>JAVXWR010000076.1:0-2975 GCA_032230725.1 Actinomycetota bacterium | reverse complement strand
AGGTGAAGGACCCGCGCCTGGCGATGGTCACCATCACCGACGCCCGGCTCACCGCGGACCTGCGGGAGGCGACGGTCTTCTACACCGTCTACGGCGACGACAACGCCCGGCAGGCGAGCGGCATCGCGCTCGAGAGCGCCAAGGGCGTCGTCCGGACCGCCGTCGGGCGCCAGACCGGGGTGCGGCACACGCCGTCGATCGAGTTCGTGCTCGACGCCGTCCCCGAGGGCGCCGCGCGCATGGAGGAGCTCCTCGCCGGCGCCCGGGCGGCGGACGAGGAGGTCGCCTCGCAGGCGGCCGCGGCCGCCTACGCCGGGGAGCCCGATCCCTACCGCAAGCCGCGGGAGGACGACGAGCTCTCCGACCTCGACGACGAGCTCACGGACGCCCCCGACGCGCTGGACGGCCCGGCGCGGTGACGTCCCGCGCGGTCGGACGCGACGAGGCCGTCGCGATGCTCGCGGCGGCCCACGAGGTGGTCCTGCTCGCCCACGTCAACCCGGACGCCGACGCCCTCGGCAGCGCCCTCGCCCTCGGGCTCGCGCTGCACCGGCGCGGCGCGCGGGTGCACGTCTCCTTCGGGGCCCCCGAGCGTGCCGCGGAGTCGCTGCGCGACCTCGACGTCGCCGACCTCGTCGTGCCCGCCGCCCAGGTCGCGGCCGCGCCGGAGCTGCTCGTCGTCCTGGACACCGGCAGCGTCGACCGGCTCGGCCCGCTGGCCTCCCGCGTCGAGCACGCGGGGGCGACGCTCGTGATCGACCACCACGTCTCCAACGCCGGGTTCGGCACGGCCTACTACGTCGAGCCCGACGCCGAGGCCACCGCCGTCATCGTCCTCGGCCTCCTCGACGCGCTCGGCGCTCCCGTCGACCTGCCCATCGCGCGCTGCCTCTACGCGGGGCTGGTCACCGACACCCGCAACTTCCGGGCCGCGTCGCCGGCGACCCACGACATGGCCGCCCGCCTGCTCGTCGCGGGGGTGGACGCGGAGGCGGTGACCCGCCCGCTGCTCGACACCCACCCGTTCTCCTGGCTGGCGATGCTCTCGGCGGTGCTCTCCACCGCGACCCTGGAGCCCGGCGAGGCCCGCGGGCTCGGCCTGGTGTGGGCGTGCGCGCGGAACGAGCACATCGCCGGGGGCCGCCAGGAGGAGGTGGAGAGCATCATCGACGTGCTGCGCACGACCGCCGAGGCCGAGGTCGCGATGGTCCTCAAGGAGGTCGGGCCGTCGCGCTGGACCGCCTCGCTGCGCGGCAAGGGCCGTCTCGACGTGGCCGCGGCCGCGATCTCGATGGGCGGCGGCGGGCACCGCGCGGCCTCCGGTTTCACCGTCGCGAGCCGCAGCCCGGACGCGGCCGACGTGGTGGCCGACGTCCGGCGGGCCCTGGCGGCGGCCCCGCTGCTGTGACCGGGGCGGCCTTGCCCTCCGGACCGACCCGGGTCGACGACGCCGGGCCGGTCCGCGTGCTGTCGCTCTCGGCGGCGGCCCTCGTCGTGCTGGTCGCCGAGCCGCTCTACCTGCTCGTCGACACCGCCGTCGTCGGGCGGCTCGGGGCGCTGCCGCTCGGGTCGCTCGCCGTCGGCGCCGTCGTCCTCGCCCAGGTGTCCTCACTGGGCACCTTCCTCGCCTACGGGACCACCGCCCGCGCCGCGCGCGCGTTCGGCGCCGGACGACGGGACCGGGCGATCGCCGAGGGGGTCGCGGCGACATGGCTCGCGCTGCTCGCGGGCCTGGCCGTCGTCGTGGTGGGGCAGCTGGTCGCGCGGCCGGTCGCGGCGGGGCTCTCCGGCGGCGGCCCGCTCGCCGACGGGGCGGTCTCCTGGATGCGGATCGCGCTGTGCGGGGCGCCGGGAATCCTCGTCGCGATGGCCGGGAACGGCTGGATGCGCGGCGTGCAGTCCACCCGCGCGCCGGTCGTCGTCGTGCTCGCCGGCAACGGCGCGTCGGCGCTGGCGTGCCCGTTCCTCGTCCACGGTCTGGGCGCGTGGCCCGGGTTCGGCCTCGAGGGCTCGGCGATCGCCAACGTCGGGGCGCAGTCGGTGGTGCTGCTGCTCTTCGGCGGGGCCCTGGTGCGCGAGGCGGTGGCTCTGCGGGTGCCCTTACGGCCGGTGCCCGCCGACCTGCGCGCCCAGCTCGGCCTCGGCCGGGACCTGCTCCTGCGCAGCCTCGCCTTCCAGGCCTGCTTCCTGTCCGCGACCGCGGTGACCGCGCGGTTCGGGGCGGCATCGGTCGCGGCGCACCAGGTCGTGCTGCAGCTGTGGACGTTCATGGCGACGGTGCTGGACTCGCTCGCCATCGCCGCACAGCAACTGGTCGGGGCGGCGCTGGGAGCGTCGTCCCGGTCCGCGGCACGCACCGTCACCGGTCGGGTGACCCGCTACGGCCTGGTCCTCGGGGTCGTCGCCGGTGTGGTGTTCGCCGCACTCGCCGGCGTCCTGCCGCGGGTGTTCAGCCCGGATCCGACGGTCCTCGCGACGATCCCGTCGGCGTGGTGGTTCTTCGTCGCGCTGCAGCCCGTCGCCGGGTACGTCTTCGCCCTCGACGGGGTGCTCCTCGGCGCCGCGGACGCCGCCTTCCTGCGCAGACTCACGCTGGGCTCGGCGATCGTGGGTTTCCTCCCGATGATCTGGCTGTCGCTGGCGTTCGGGTGGGGACTCGCGGGGGTGTGGGCCGGGCTGTCGTTGTTCATGCTCGGCCGGGCCCTCGGCGTCGGGCTCCGGGCGCGCGGTGACCGGTGGCTGGTGCCCGGGGGCCTCTGAGCAGCCGCGTCGGATGCGGGGCAGGATGCCGGACGAGCACGTCGTCCCCCCCGCTCGAGGAGGTCCTCCAGACCATGACCGCTCCCAGTTCCCGCGTCGCCGTCGTCACGGGTGCCGCCCGTGGGCTCGGCGCCGCGACCGCGCTGCGCCTGGCCGCCGACGGGATGGCCGTGGCGGTGATCGACCTCGAGGAGAGCGCGGCCAAGGCCACCGCC
>JAVXWR010000874.1:0-4622 GCA_032230725.1 Actinomycetota bacterium | reverse complement strand
CGGCGGATCTGCTCGCCCGCCGGCGCGCCGCCGCCGAGGCCGCGGCCTCCCAGGGCGCCACCGTCGCCGGCCTCGCGACCTCCCCCGTCGCCCCCGATCCGATCTCCCCGCCACCCGGGCGCTACGGCCGGATCCATGAGCGCTTCGGCCCGATCGCGTCCGAGCAGCTGACCAACGGCCAGCACGTCCACGTCGAGATCGGCTCGCGGGAGGAGGGCGTCGGGGTGCTCGACCGCATCGGCCCCTGGCTGCCCGTGCTGCGTGCGATCTCGGCGAACTCGCCGTTCTGGCGCGGGCACGACACCGGGCACGCGAGCTACCGCTCGCTGGTGTGGGCCCGGTGGCCCAGCGCGGGCCCGACGCCGCTGTTCGGGACCCCGGAGGCCTACGACGCGGTCGTGGCCGAGATGGTCGCGAGCGGCACCGTCCTCGACGAGGGCATGGTCTACTTCGACGCCCGGCTGGCCGCGTCCTACCCGACGGTGGAGATCCGCGTGGCCGACGTCGCGGGCGAGGTCGAGGAGGCCGTCGTCGTCGCGCTGCTCGCGCGGGCGGTGGTCGAGACCGCGGCGAGGTCGTGGGCGGCCGGCGAGCCGCCGGCGACGTCGTCGGTGGAGGTCCTGCGCCTGGCGCACTGGCGGGCCGCGCGGTCCGGGTGCGTGCCGGGTCCCGACACCGAGGCCGGGCTGCTCGTCGACCCGCGCACCGGCCGTCCCGCCGAGGCGGGCGCGGTGGTGCACGGCCTGCTCGAGCACGTGGCCGACGCCCTGGGGCCCGACGCCGGGCGCGCTCGGGCCGGGTGCGCGCGGGTGCTCGCCGGCGACACCGGTGCGGCGCGCCAGCGCCGGGTGTTCGCCGACGCGGGCGGGCACGCCGGCGGCGGGACGAAGGCCGTGGCGCTGGATGCGGCCGCCAGGTGCGCTCCGCGCTCGTGAGCACTTTCGGTCGTGATAGCGACCGAAAGTGCTCACGAGCCGGAGGCACCGACGATCCCCCGCACCATCGACGGGAACACCAGCGGCGCGCCGACCCGCAGCGCCGCCCCGTACGCGACGCCGGCGAGCCCGGAGGGCGCGAACCCGAGCTCGACCTCCAGCCGTGAGCCCTGGCCCTGCGGCACGAGCGTGAACTGCAGCCAGAGCCGCCCGGGCACCCGCAGGTCGGCGCGCAGGCGCAGCAGCCGCTCGCGCTCGAGGGCCTCGACCCGCCAGGCGTCGATCACGTCGCCCACCACGAGGTCCCGCCCGTGCGGGCGGCCGCGGTAGGCGCCCACTCCGCCGAGGAGCTGGTCGGCCCATCCGAGCGCCGCGAACACCCCCGGCGGCGTGTACCACCCGGTGTCGCCGCCGAGACGCTGCAGCACGCTCCACACCGTCCGGACGGACGCGCGCGCGTCGGCCCGCGTCCGCCAGCGCCACGCGGCCCCGCCCGACCCGACCGGGTCGGTGGCGAGCGCCAGCGCCGCCGGCCGCTCTCCCCCGTCGCCGGGCGGCGCCCCGTCCCCGTCGGGTGACGACGGGAGCGGCGACGGCTCCCGCTCCTCGGGGTCCGTCCCGTCGCGACGGCGGCCCAGGGCCGCGCGCACCGCGGCGTCGTAGGTCGTCGCGCCACCCGGCGGGAGGCCCATCACGGCCTCCGCCTCCGCGAGCGACGGCCCGCACACCAGCTCGTGGCGCAGCGACTCCACCAGGGGTCCCACCAGCGCCCGGGGCAGCGGCGAGAGGAGCTCCAGGGCCGCCGCCGCCACCGTCGGGCCACCCGGCGGCACCGGCACGGGCAGGGGCACCGCGATCCGCTGCGGCAGTCCGGCGAGCCGGGCGTAGCGCTGCACCAGGTCGAGGTAGGACAGGACGTCGGGCCCGCCGACGTCGAAGGCCCGGTCCACCTCCGGGGGCAGGACCGTGGCGGCGACGAGGTAGTGCAGGACGTCGTCGACCGCGATGGGCTGGGTGCGGTGGTGCAGCCACGGGATCGCCGGAAGCACGGGCACCCGCTCGGCGAGATAGCGGATCATCTCGAAGCTCGCCGACCCCGAGCCCACGACGATGGACGCCTCGAGCGCCGCCGTCGGCACCGGGGAGGCGAGGAAGATGTCGGCCACCTCGGCCCGGGAGGCGAGGTGGCGCGAGGCGGGATGGCGGGGGGCGACCGCCGGGCGCAGGCCCCCGAGGTAGACGAGCCGGCCCACGCCCGCGTCGGCGGCGGCGTCCGCGACGGCGTGGGCGGCGGCCCGGTCGCGCTCCGGGAAGTCGGCGTGGTCGAGCGCGTGGACGAGGTGCACGACGGCGTCGGCTCCGTGGACGAGGCGGGCGAGCGGCTCCGGGTCGCCGCCCAGCTCGCCCAGCACGACGTCCACGCGGTCGGCCCAGGCGCACCGGGCCAGCTTCTCGGGCGAACGGACGAGCACGGTGACCCGGTCACCCCGGGCGAGGAGGCGGGGGACGAGCCGGGTGCCGAGGTATCCGGTCGACCCGATGACGGCGCTGCGCACCGGCCCATCCTCCCGGCCCGTGCGCACCGCCGCGCATCACCCGCTGATGTTCGGCCGGCCCTCCCGGTCGGACCAGCGCTGGTCGATCCCGATGAGACTGGGACGCCCACGCATGGTGCGGACCACCTGCCAGATCCCGATGACGCCGAGGATCGCCCCGATGATCGGGACGTGCAGGACGAAGGCCACGATCGCGCCCGCGCAGATCGCCCCGACGACGATGTCGCGCAGGGCCAGCACGATCACCCTCATCGCGCACCCCGCTCCCCCGCCGATGTCATCGGCGTCACCGTTCAGTGTGCCCGCCGGAGGGGGCGGCCGCACGTACCGTGATGGCAGCGGAGTGGTCACCGACGGCGACATCGATCTGTGAGCAGGATCACTGTTCACTCGATCGCCCAAAGTGATCAGCGTCCGTTTGCCCGGAGCGATCCGAGGCTATTCTGGTGAGCCGGTCAGCGCCACGCCGTGCTGATCAGGTAGAGATTGCTCCGTTCGGGTGGGAGATCACCCGAACGGGAACCGGAGCGGATCGGTCGACGTCCCAGACCCGGGGTCACCGCACCCAGGGCAGGCACCGACGTCGAGGTCCGACACGAGGCACCACCCACGACGACCGAACCGTCACGGCGTCACGGACGCCGGGGCGCGCCAGCGTGCGCGCGCCGAGGACGGGAGCACGACCCAGCACGCCACGGGCACCGGAACCGGCCGCCCACCAGGACACACGAGCGAGGAAAGGACTGCAGGACCCATGGACTGGGAGCTCGCGGCATGCCGCGACCACGACCCCGAACTCTTCTTCCCCGTCGGCACCGAGGGCCCCGGGGCCGAGCAGGCGACCGCCGCGAAGTTCATCTGCGGCACCTGCCCGATCCGCTCGGCCTGCCTGCGATGGGCGCTCGACACCGGCCAGGAGGCCGGCGTCTGGGGCGGGACCTCCGAGGAGGACCGCCGAGCGATGCGTCGCGCCGGCAGCACCGACCGGCCGGTCACCGTCAACGTCTGACAGGACGCAACGACGACGAAGGCCCGGTTCCTGGGAGACCAGGAACCGGGCCTTCCGCGTGCCGGGGCGACGTCAGCGTCGCCCGGTGACCTTCCGCGCCGCCTCGGCGAGCACGTGCCCCCCGGTCGAGACGATCGCGCCGGTCAGGCTGAACGTGGTCCGGACCGCGAAGCCCGCGACCTGCCCGGCGATGCGCACCGGGTTGTAGGACGGCGCGGTCTGCTCGACCTGCCGCGTCGCCTCCTGCACCGTCGCGTCGACCTTGCGGGCCTGCGCCTCGGTCACGCTGGTGATCCGGCCGGCCACGTCGTCGCCGACGGTGTTCAGCTCCCCGTCGAGGCTCGAGCTCACCTTGTCGGCGCGCTCGGCCTGCGAGACCGCCTTCTCGCCGGCCTCGTCGGCCGCGGCGCCCACCGTCTCGCCGGCCCGCTTCCCGGCGCGGGCGGTGTCCTTGGCGATCCGCTCCCCCGCGCGCCCGGTCGTCTCGCCCACCTGGGCGCCCGTCGTCTGCGCGATCGCGGCGGCGTCCTTCACAGCGGCCTTGGGGGCCTTGCCGTTCGTGGCGGCCTTGGCCTGTTCGGCGACGCCCTCGGCGCCCGCCTCGGCCTGCGCCGCGGCCTTCTTGCCGGAGGTCTCGGCGCGGTCGGCGATCTTCTCGCCGGTGGCCTTGGCGTCGGCGGCGACCTTGCCGCCGGTCTCCTCGGCCTTGTCCGCGGCGGCCTTGCCGGTCGCCCTGGCGCCGGCGGCGGTCGCCTTCGCGGCGTTCTTGGGGGCCTCGCTGCTGGTGTCCGCGCCCGCCTTCACGGTCTGCGACTCACGGACCTTGCCGTCGGTGCCGTACACGACCACCTTGCCGCCGCCGTCCTTGGCGACGATCTCGGTGGCGCGCGCGACGGCCTCGACCTGCGTCGGCGCCTTGGCGCTGGCGCGCTGCGCGCCCTTCTTCAGGACCTGCCAGCCGTCGTCGGTCGGCTTCACGTCACGGTCGGCCATGGCGGTCTCCACTACTCCCTGATCTCGGATTCTTCATCCGTGTCGAGTCGGCGCGTTGCGCTACCGACGATGTCACGGTGAGTGTTCCCCGGCCCCCACCTGCACAAACACTCCACCGTGACCACCGCC
>JAVXWR010000829.1:0-3954 GCA_032230725.1 Actinomycetota bacterium | reverse complement strand
ATCGTGAAGCTCGACGTGAGCATCGGGGCGAGCGCCGCGTACGACGTCGGGCCCGACGTCGCCGCCGGTGAGGCGGTGTTCGTGCCGGCCGACGCGGGATCCGGGTCCCGTCGCGAGGACGACGGGTGGCTCCTGACGATCACGACGCGGACGGATGGTGCGGCGTTCGCGGCTGCTGGTGCTCGACGCCGCCGACGTGACCCGCCGGGTGGCCGCGGTGACTCTGCCGCGCGGGGTGCCCGCCGGGTTCCACGGCTCCTGGGTGCCTACGGCTCGTGAGCACTATTCCGTGTCATAGGACGGATTAGTGCTCACAGGCGCGGAGCGCACCTCAGTTCAGGTGTGCCCGCCAGGCCCGGCCGTGGCGGGCGAACCGGGCGGCGTCGCGGGGCAGCCTCCCGGCCCAGCCGTCGAGCAGCCGGGCCGCGCCCAGGTAGTCCCCGCGCCGGCCCCGCGTGGCGGCGAGCTCGACGACCTCGTCGGCTCCGACCCCGGGGAGCAGCAACCGCGCCTCGAGCACCCACCGCAGCTCGGGCACCCGTCCCGCCGCCCGGTGGATCATCCGCAGGTTGGTGAGCATCCGGACGAGCACGGCCTGGGTCGACACCGGCACCAGCAGCGCGGGGTGGAACGGCACGTCGCGGCCGACGCCGGTCGCGGCCCGGAAGAGCGCCTCGCACTCCTCGAGCCCGAGCAGGTCGCCGGTGAAGGGGTCGAGGTACCACCCGGAGTCGCGCGGGTGGACCAGGAAGTGCCCCGGCATCCCGACCGGCTCCAGGTCGAGCCCCGCGCGGCGCCCGACCTCGAGAACGACGACGGCGAGCGTGATCGGGATGCCCTGCCTGCGGGCGAGGACCTCGACCAGCGAGGAGTTCCGCGGGTCGTAGTAGTCCTCGCGGTTCCCGGCGAACCCCTCCTCGGTGTAGAGCCGCACGGCGAGGCCGTCGACGTCGCGGACGCCGACCGCGAGCCGGTCGAGCTCGAGGAGTGCGGCGTCGACGTCGGCGTCCGGGTCCGCCAGCCGCGCGATCTGCAGCGCCGCGGCGTCCAGGGGTGGATCGGCCGTCTCGAGCAGGTGCCCGAGACGGGCGAGCGCGTCCGCGACCCCCGGCGGGGGCGTGCCCGGCTCTGCGTCCACGGCGGTATGGTCCCGCGCTTCGCGCGATCTCGCTCGGGTGCAGCTCCCGTCGTGGGACCGCACGGACCGGCGGTCAGCCGGCGGCGCGCAGGACCCCGTGCTCGAAGTCCTGCGCGCGCCCGCCGTCGACGGCGTGCTCGTCCCCGGTCGGCAGGCCCAGCGCCGAGCGTTCGGCACCTTGGGCACGCCAGGTCGCGAGGATCGACCCGGAGACCTCGTGCGCACCGGTCCCCGGCGACCAGTAGATCGATCCGTGCTCGAAGTCGGTGAACCGGCCGCGGCCGTCCGCCGTGGCCTGCTCGACGCGGTCGGGCTGGCCGAGGTCGGGGTGCGCCGCCCACGCCGACCGCACGTCGGTACCCGCGGCGGCGATGAGCTTGCCGGTCTCGGCGCGGATGGTGTCCATCGCGGCGAAGCCAGCGTTGCCCGGGCACTCGGTGTTCCCGACGTCGCGGTGCGCGAACAGGGCGTCGACGGTCGCGGTCTGTCCCTTGGCGAACTTGGAGGTCCCGCCCCCGGCGGAGGTGAGCGTGACCTTCTGGGACGGGTCGCGGTACGTGCCGCCGAGCTTCCACGCGGCGAGGCGCTCCACCGAGGTCAGCTCGGCCGGCGTCGGCGGGGTGGCGCTCAGGTTGCCCATCATCGCGATGCCGAAGGTGTCCCGGTTGAAGCCGCCGGCGTGCGCGGCGACCACGGGCCGGTCCATGCCGCCCGCCCGGCCCTCGAAGATCGTCCCGTACTTGTCGACGAGGGCGTTGTAGCCGATGTCACCCCAGTTGTTCGTGACCGAGTGGTAGGCGTAGATGCCGCGCACGATCGCCGCGGACTGCTCGGGGGAGTAGTCGTTGGACTCGGCGGTGTGGTGGATGGTCACCGCCCGCGTCGTGGCCGTGTACTCCGGCGGCCACGTCATGAGCTTCGGGTCGGCGCCCCACTGTGCGCGGGTGACGTAGGCGGGGGCCGGGGGCGCGCCGGAGCGGGCGGCGGAGTCGCGCTCCCGGGCGCGGGCCCCGATCGCGGCGTCGTTGCCCGACGTGCCGGGGTCGATGCGCTGCACGGTGAGCCCCTGGGTGACGGGGAGGCCGCCGCGGGTCGCCCGCACCTCGACCTGTCGACGGTCCCCGACCCACACCGGGTCCGTCCCGCCGCCCGCCGCGCGGGCGGGGGCGCCGTCGCGCTCACCCGCGTTGGAGTCCAGCGGCAGCCAGGTGCCCCACCGTCCGGCGGCGTCGGTGGAGCGCAGCGCGATGGTGTCGGGCGTCGGGCCGGTCCAGCTCACGGCCACGAGCTGCAACGGCCCGGCGGAGCGTGCGACCTGCGTCCCCTCGCCGTCGCGGGCCTGCGAGGTGAGGGGGAGCGCGCTGATCGACGCCCGGGACGCGTCGGCGGGAGGCAGCGTCGCCGCCGACAGGGAGGTCACCGCGCGGACGGGAGCCGACGTCGCCGCGGGCTCCGGGACGGCTGCGGCGGCCGGGGCGAGTGCGGCGGCGAGCACGACGACGCCCAGGCCGACGAGCAGCCGCCCGCGACGGGGGCGCCGCCCAGCAGCCGCAGGGCCCTCGCGGCCCTCCGTGCCCCCGGGGCGACCAGGACGACCCGGCGCGCCGGGGATGCCCCCACGTCCGCCTCGCGCCGTCCCGGACGCAGACCACCGCGCCGCCATCGCGCCCTCCGCTCCACCGTCACGTGCGGTGGCGACGATGGCACCCACATGCGCCTCATACGCACCACGACGCGCCGCGGATCAGTCGAACGTGGCGGGGGTGCGGCGCGACCAGAAGGTCACGTCGGCGTAGGTGGCCACCGAGCGGGCCGCGATGCCGTCCGCCCCGGCACCGATCGGCCCCGCGACGAGCGGGATGAGCTTGGTCAGGTTGAGTACGCCGCGACGGCCGGCGCGGCTGGCCAGCCGGTACCCGATGCGGCGGTCCAGCTGGCCGCGGACCTCGGCCGGCAGCCGCCGCAGGCCCGCGAGCAGCGAGATCTCCTGCAGGTCGATACCGGTGCGCTCGGCGAGCTCCGACCCGTCGGGCCCGAGGACGCAGAGCAGGACGGCGGTGCGCACCACCGGGTCCGCCGGGTCGTGACCGCGGACCGCCGCGATCGCGGCGGCCAGGCGGGTCGACACCAGATACAGGCCGGTGACACCCGCTGGGGCGGTGACGACCATCGTGGCGGCGCCACCCAGGCTCGTCAGGAGCCCGGAGCTGGCGGCGAGGCGCACGTGGGTGCTGATGAGGCGGCGCACCGCGGTCTCGACGTCGCCGTCGGCCTCCGCGAGGTGGTCCTCGGCGACCCGGCGCGCGGAGTGCCAGGGGCCTGCCCCGCCGATGCCGCGGCGCACGAGCTCGCCGACGAGCCGGTCGCCGGCCCAGGAGGACTCCACCGCGCCACGCTCGGACACGCCGTCAGCCTGTCACGACGACGCCGTCCGGGCTCGGCTCACGTCGTCTCCCGGAGCGGGTCAGTTCGGCGGGGTCGCGTCCAGGACGTCGAGCGCCGCGGCGAGGTCGCCTGCCCACGATTCGTGACGGTCCCGGACGGCGGCGCGCTCCAGGCGCTCGCGCTGCGGCCGGTCCCGCGCCCAGACGAGGACCTCGGGGTCGACGCGGGCCCCGTAGTGGGCGTCGACGACGAGCTCGGCGAGGTGGTGATCGGCGCTCGCGGTGTCCTTGTACTCCCAGATCCCGATCAGGCGCGCCGGGCCGACGCCGAGCCCGGACGCGTCGTCGAGGAAGGAGACGGCCGTGGCGACGGGCAGCGTCGCGACCGGCCCGGGGTGGCGGTCGAGCAGCGCGACCCAGAGGGTGTCCACG
>JAVXWR010000784.1:0-6380 GCA_032230725.1 Actinomycetota bacterium | reverse complement strand
CGCAGCGCCTCGGCCACGGGCTCGCCGTCGGGCACGACCACCGGGTCGTCCGCGCGGTACCCGTGCGCGCGCAGCCACTCGACGATCAGCGGGCCGCCGCGGTCCTCGTACACCCCGGCCGCGGCCCGGTTCGACGCCGTCACCACGCGGGCACGCCGCAGCGGCTCCTGGACCCGGGGCTCGTCCACCGTCACCTCTCCTGCAGCGTCGCGCGTCATCGGTCCGCGGGCCGGGTCCAGACCCCGGAGCGCCCGCCCTCCTTGCGCTCCAACCGGACCGCGTCCATGGTCGCGGCCGGGTCCAGCGCCTTGATCATGTCGTGCAGCGCGAGCCCGGCGACCGACACCGCCGTGAGCGCCTCCATCTCCACCCCGGTGCGGTCGGCGCTGCGCGCGGTCGCCTCCACGCGCACCTCCCGCTCGCCCACTTCGAGGTCCACCGTCACGCCCGCGAGCGGGATGGGGTGGCAGAGCGGGACAAGGTCGGGCGTCCGCTTGGCGCCCATGATCCCCGCGTTGCGCGCGGTGGCCAGGGCGTCGCCCTTGGGCACGGTGCCGTCGCGCAGCGCGGCGCACACCTCGCCGGTGGTGCGCAGGACGCCGCTGGCGGTGGCGACGCGGCGGGTGACCTCCTTGTCCCCGACGTCGACCATCCGCGCCGCCCCGGTCTCGTCGACGTGGGTGAGGCGCCGGGCCCCGTCCGCCGACGTCACTCGTTCTCCGTCTCGAGCACGCCCTCCGCCGACGCCGCCCCGGCGTCGAGCGCGGCCTGGATGGACGCGCCCTCCGCGGCGTCCCGCTCGGCCTCGCTGACCCGGCGCACCGCCGAGGCGACGGCGGACGAGACCGTGGAGTCGAAGACGCTGGGCACGATGAACAACGGGTTCGGCTCGGCGACCACGTCGGCGATGGCGGCCGACGCGGCCAGCAGCATCGCGTCGGTGATGCCGCGGGCCTGCGCGTCGAGCAGCCCGCGGAAGATGCCCGGGAACGCCAGCACGTTGTTGATCTGGTTGGGGTAGTCGGACCGGCCGGTGGCCACGATCGCGGCGTGGTGCTGGGCGATCCCGGGGTCGATCTCCGGGTCGGGGTTGGCGAGCGCGAAGACGATCGCCTCGTCGGCCATGCCCTTGACGTCCTCGGCGCGCAGCAGGTTCGGCGCCGACACCCCGATGAAGACGTCGGACCCCGGCAGCGCATCGTGCACGTCGCCGGTGCGCCCGTCGTGGTTGGTCTGCTCGGCCACCCAGCGCAGCGAGTCGTGCAGGCCGGGACGGTCGCGGTGGATGATCCCGTCGACGTCGACCGCCAGGATGTCGGCCGGTTCGAGCGGCAGCAGCAGCCGGATGATCGCCGAGCCGGCCGCCCCGACGCCGCACACCACGATCCGGCAGTCCTGCGAGCGCTTCCCGACCACGCGCAGGGCGTTGCGCAACGCGCCGAGGACGACGACGGCCGTGCCGTGCTGGTCGTCGTGGAACACCGGGATGTCCAGCGACTCCCGCAGCCGCGCCTCGATCTCGAAGCAGCGCGGCGCCGCGATGTCCTCGAGGTTGATGCCGCCGTAGGCGGGCGCGAGCACCTCGACGGTGCGGATGATCTCCTCGGTGTCCTGCGTGTCGAGGGCCACCGGCCACGCGTCCACCCCGGCGAAGCGCTTGAACAGCGCCGCCTTCCCCTCCATCACCGGCATCGCCGCGGCAGCCCCGAGGTTGCCCAGGCCCAGCACGGCGGACCCGTCGGTGACGACGGCGACGGTGTTGCGCTTGATCGTGAGCCGCCGGGCGTCGTCGGGGCGCTTCGCGATCGCCTGGCAGACCCGCGCGACGCCGGGGGTGTACGCGCGGGAGAGGTCCTCGCGGGTGCGCAGGCCGACCTTGGGGGTGACCTCGATCTTCCCGCCGAGGTGTATCAGGAAGGTCCGGTCGGAGACGTTGCGCACCCGGACGCCGTCGAGGCCGCCGAGGGCCTCGGTGATCTCCTCGGCGTGCCGCTCGGAGAGCGCGTTGCAGGAGATGTCGACGATGATCGAGTCCGCGCGCGACTCCACCACGTCGAACGCGGTCATCACCCCGCCCACGCGGCCGACGGCCACCGCGAGGTCACCCGCCGCGGTCGCGCTCGGGGGCGCCTCCACGCGTGCGGTGATGGCGTAGCCCGGACCAGGGACCGCCACGCTGCTCACCCCTCCCGCTCGGTACCGCTCCCGCTCACCCGGGCCAGGTCGGCCGGGGTGTCGACGTCGTCGCGGGTCGCGACGTCACCCACCTCGACGGGCCGGACGTCGTCGCGACCCGCAAGGTAGCCCCGCGCCCCGACATCGTCGTGCGCGGCTGCCGCGACCCCGGGCAGGTGCTCGGCCCCGAGCAGGACCGGGTGCCCCGGACGGCCGTCGTAGCTGCCCCGCACGAGCCCCTCGCGGGTCGCGGCGGCGGCCACGCGGGCCAGGGCCTCCGCACCGATGCCCGGGGTGTCGACGAGGAGCACGAGCACGGCGTCGACGTCGGGCAGCCCCGCGAGTCCCGCCCGCAGCGACGCCCCCATCCCGTGGGCCCAGTCGTCGGCCACGACGACCGTCGCGGCCGGGTCGGCGGCGCCGACCGCGGCCCGGGCGGCGTCGGCGTGCGCGCCGAGGACGACGACCCGGGGGTCGAGCCCGCCGTCGCGCAGCGCCCGCAGCCCGCGGGCCACCAGCGGCTCGCCGTCGAGCTCCACGAGCGCCTTCGGCCCGCCCATGCGGCGACCGGCCCCCGCCGCGAGCAGGAGGCCGGCGACGCGCACTAGCGGTTGATCTCCGTCACGGGGTGCTGGTAGTCGAGCTGGTCGGCCGGGATGGGGAACTCGGTCTCGCCGTACGGCGAGGCCGCACCCTGGGTCGGCGCCATCAGCTCGGTGACCGGGTGGCCGCCGTCGACCTCCGGCCACCACGGGTCCTGCCGCGGCGTGACGTCCTCGCCCTCGCTCTGCGCTGCCACCGGTTCCTCCTGGTCGACCTCGACACGGCCCTGCTCACTGCGGTCCCCAGTCTGCCGCACCCGCCGCCCACCCGGCGACCCGCGACTACGCTGGTCGGCGATGCCCGCCCGACCCGGGACCCTGCTCGACCACCTCCGCGCCCAGGACGACGCCACCCTGGGCGCCCTGTTGCGCGCCCGCCCGGACCTGGCCCTGCCCGCCCCCGCCGACACCGGCGTCGTCGCCACCCGGGCCGGGGTCCGCACCTCGGTCGGGCGGGCCCTCGAGGAGCTCGACGCGCTGCACCTCGCCGTCGTGGACGCCCTGCTCGTCGCGGGTGCCGACCAGGACCCGGTGCCCCCGGAGTCCGTCCTGGGGCTGCTCGGCTCCGACGTGCCCGCCGCGGCCGGCCGCGCCGCCCTGGACCGGCTGCGCGCGCTAGCGCTCGTCTGGGACGTCGGCGGTGCCGGCACTCTGGACGCGGGCGACGACCCGGGCATCCGGGCGGTGCCCGCCCTGCGCGACGCCGCCCGCCCTCACCCCGCCGGCCTCGGCCGTCCGGCACCCGAGACGTCCGTGCTGGTGTCAGGCGACCCGGGCGCCGTCGTCGCCGCCCTCCCCGACGACCAGCGGGCCGTCGTCGACGCCCTCGACCGCGACGGCCCGGTCGGGCGCAGCCGGGCACGCGACGGCGACGACAACCCGGTCGCCCGCCTGCTCGCCGCCGGGATCCTGCGCCGGGTCGACGACGAGACCGTCGAGCTGACCCGCGAGGCCGGTCTCGCCCTGCGCGGCGACCATCCGCTCGGCGAGATCGTCGCGTCCGACCCCCTGCCCACGCCGAAGCAGCACGACCCGGACACCGTCGACGCCACGGCCGCCGGCGAGGCGCTGGAGACGATCCGGCGTGCCGAGGGAGTCATCGCCGCGTGGTCGGCGTCCCCGCCCGCGGTGCTGCGATCCGGCGGCCTGGGCGTGCGGGACCTGCGCCGGCTGGCGAAGGACCTCGAGGTCGACGAAGCCGCCGTCGGGCTGCTGGTCGAGACGCTCGTCGCCGCCTCGCTCGTCGCGGTCAGCGAGGACACCGACGCGGTCTGGTGCCCGACGACGACCGCCGACCGCTGGCTCGCCGCCCCGCCGGAGACGCAGTGGGTCACCCTGGCGCGGGCGTGGCTGGAGATGCCGCGCCAGCCCTCCGCGATCGGCGGCCGCGACACCGGGGACAAGCTCGTCGGGCCGCTCTCCGACGAGGTCCGGCGGCCCTGGGCGCCGCAGGTCCGCCGCCGGGTGCTCGACCGGCTCGCCGAGCTCGGCGAGGGCGCGGGCGTCCCGACGCTCGACGACCTGGTCGCCTCGCTCGCGTGGCGCGCCCCCCGCCGCGGCGGGCGGATGCGCGACGAGCTCGTCCGCGCCGTCGTGCGGGAGGCGACCGCCCTCGGCGTCGTCGCCCTTGACGCCCTCACCTCGGCCGGGCGGGAGCTGCTGCGCGCGCCCCGCCGACCCGACGACGACCCCGACGCCGCCGCGGCCGGCGCCCTGCGCCCCGCGCTGCCGGCCCCCGTCGGGCACGTGCTGCTCCAGGCCGACCTGACCGCCGTCGCGCCGGGACGGCTGGAGCCGGAGCTCGCGGCGGCGATGGACCGGGTGGCCGACGTCGAGTCCGCCGGCGGCGCCACGGTCTACCGCATCAGCGAGGGCTCGGTCCGCCGCGCCCTCGACCTCGGCTGGACCGCCGCCGATGTGCACGAGCTGTTCGCCACGCGCTCGGCGACCCCCGTCCCGCAGGGCCTGACCTACCTCGTCGACGACGTCGCCCGGCGCCACGGGCGGCTGCGCGGTGGGTCGGCGGCGTCGTTCCTGCGCTCCGAGGACGAGGCGCTACTCGCCGAGGTGGTGTCCCGCCCGGAGGCCGAGGCGCTCGAGCTGCGCCGGATCGCCCCGACCGTGGTGGTGTCGACGCACTCGCTGGCCGAGGTGCTCGAGGCGCTGCGCGCCGCCGGGCTCGCCCCGGTGGCCGAGGACGCCGACGGCTCGGTGCTGGACCTGCGGCCCCGCGGGCGACGCACCGCGCCGCGCCGGCCCGACCGTGCGGGCAGCGGCGGGGCGCCGCGCCTCTCCGACGACCAGGTGGACGCCCTGGTGGCCCAGCTGCGTGCCGGCGACCGGGCGGCGACGGCCGCCCGCGGCCCCGCCACGGTGCCGGGGTCGACGCGCCAGACCGCCTCGGCCACCGTCGCGGTGCTCGCCGACGCCGCCCGCACCGGGCGCACCGTGTGGATCGGCTACGTCGACGCGCAGGGCACCGCCTCGCAGCGGGTCGTCCGC
This sequence comes from Actinomycetota bacterium, assembly GCA_032230725.1. Taxonomy (GTDB): domain Bacteria; phylum Actinomycetota; class Actinomycetes; order Mycobacteriales; family Pseudonocardiaceae; genus Actinomycetospora. The sequence goes on along the minus strand of JAVXWR010000784.1, from coordinate 1,101 downwards.
CCACTGCGGGTCGGCGGCGGGCTCCTCGAGGGCACCGACGCCGCCGTCGAGGACGAGGCCGAGCCCGGTCCCTCGGTGAGCTTCGCGCTGCACCGGATCACGTCGGTGTCGGTCCTCGCCTGACCTCGGCGACCGTACGAAAGGCCGGTTCGTGACCATCGATGGTGACGAACCGGCCGTTCGTACGGTGGGAGAGGCGGCTACGCCCGGGCGCCGACCGCCCAGACCTGCATGGCGTGCTCGACGAGCGCGATGAGGGCTTCCTTGGTGGACTCGCGGTCCCGGGCGTCGACGGTGATCACCGGCACCGCCGGGTCGAGCGCGAGCGCCTCGGCCACGTCCTGCAGGGTGTGGGAGAGCACGCCGTCGAAGCAGTTCACCCCGAGGACGTACGGCAGGTTGCGATCCTCGAAGAAGTCGACCGCGGCGAAGCAGTCGGCGAGGCGCCGGGTGTCGACGAGGACGACCGCGCCGATCGCGCCACGCACCAGGTCGTCCCACATGAACCAGAAGCGGTCCTGCCCGGGCGTCCCGAAGAGGTAGAGGATCAGGTCGGCGTCGAGCGTCACGCGCCCGAAGTCCATGGCGACCGTCGTCGTGCGCTTGTTGGGCACCGCCGTGAGGTCGTCGACGCCGGCGCTCGCGTCGGTCATCACGGCCTCGGTCGTCAGCGGGTCGATCTCGGAGACCGAGCCCACGAAGGTCGTCTTGCCGACCCCGAAGCCCCCGGCCACGACGATCTTGGCCGACGTCGTGGTCGGCGCAGCAGCCTCAGAGCCGTCGTAGTCCACTCAGCACCCTTTCCATCAACGCCATGTCCGGGCCGTCGCCCGTCGACGAGGCGGTCTCGTGCACCACGATCGAGCCGTGCGCGGCCATGTCACCGAGCAGCACGCGGGCCACGCCGAGCGGCAGCGACAGCAACGCCGCCACCTCGGCCACCGACCTGGGCTCGCGGCACAGGTCGGCGATCATGCGGTGCTCGTACTGGGAGACCAGTTCGGGGTCGCGGCCCCGGGGCGTCGTCGAGAGCAGGGTCTCGACGGCGAGGTCGTACGCCGGGCGCGTCCGGCCGCGGGTCCACGCGTACGGCCGGACGAA
>JAVXWR010000781.1:0-5130 GCA_032230725.1 Actinomycetota bacterium | reverse complement strand
TGGGCCGTCCGGCTCGCCGCGATCTGGGCCGCGGCCTGATCAGGGCCGCGGTGACTCAGGGCCGGAAGAGCACGAAGAAGTACGGCGCGGCGTCGCCCCGGTGGTCCATGAGTCCGAGCAGCCGCGTCTGCGACACCCGGCGGAACACGTCGTTGATGGGGCGGGCGTCGTAGATCATCGTCGCCGTCGAGACGCCGCGGTACTCCGTCGCCCGCAGCCGCGCCGCGTGGCGGGAGGTCGCGAGCAGCGGGCGGGCAGCCGTGATCACGCGGTGCAGGAACGGGCGCCGCAGCGCCGTCGGGACCGGGAGGGTCATCGGCACCCGGATCGGGTCGACGGCGAACGTGCTCGTGCGCGCTGTGTCCCAGAACAGCAGCGGGTGGACGCGGTCGACGTCGTCGAAGCGCTTGCCCGCCCACCCCGTGGCCGCGAGCAGGCCATCCATCGGGTGGCCGGTCGGGAACTCCTCGCCGCGCCACTCGCCGAGCATCTCCTCGGGCCGGACCGCGGGCAGCGTGTCGAAGAGCGCCAGGGCCTCGTCGGTGCGCACCTCCCCGCGGTTGGCGCGGGCGAGCAGGGCGTCGAAGGACGGGTCGACGGTCGTCATGGCGGCGAGTGTGCCGCGAGTCGCGGCTCCGGTCGCTGTGAGCTAGACGGCGATCGAGCGGGCGATGAGGTCGTCCAGCGTCGCGACGAGCCCCTGCGCCGTGCGGCCCGCCGTCCCCTCGAGGACCTCGCGCAGCCCGCACAGGTGCCCGAGCGGATCCCGCGCCGCACGGCTGAACGGCGCGACGGCCAGTGCCTCGGCGTGGTCGATCAGGACGTCGACCGCCGGGCCGAACAGGCCGTCGTCGAGCAGCACGTCCAGCTCGACGATGGTGGTACGCGCGACCATACGGATACGGGTAGCGTCGGACATGACGGTCACATCGAGTGACTCTAGGGAGACCCGGGGTGAATGGACCCGAGGTTCACTCCCGGCGGTGACGGCCGGTCGGCGAACGGGCGGCGCGATCAGCCGGGCGGCGTGTGCACCGAGAGGAAGCTCGCGATGCTCTCCCGCGCCGCGTCGTTGTACTCCGGGGCCTTCCAGCGCTCGACCAGGGTCGCGTGCGGCGCCACGTCGGCGAGCAGCGCCGACGCGGACGCCGGGTGGGGCTCGTCGCCGCCGGCGAAGACGAGGACCGGCACGTCGAAGCCGGCGATCGCGGTGTCGGGGACGCTCCACAGCGTGTGGTCGGTGCCGAAGAGGTTCTGGCGCATCCCGTGCCAGTCGGCCTCGGACGCCTCCGGGTGGTTCTTCGCCTCGTCGGCCGCGAACTCGTCGAAGCGGCCGAGGAAGGCGTCGCGGTTGTGCTCCTGCCCGATCGGCTGGAGGCACACCGCGGCGGCGACGCGCTCGGGGGCGTGGGCGAGCAGGTTCGCGATGAACGAGCCGCCGATGCACATCCCGAGCAGGTGGCAGCGCTCGATCCCGAGGTGGTCGAGCAGCGCGAGGTGGTCGGCGGTGTAGGAGTCCCAGCCGTCGGAGGCGTGGACGGGCGCGAACGAGTCCCCCGCGTTGCGCTGGTCCATGAGCACGACGCGGTGGTCCGCAGCGAGAGCGCCGGGGGCGTCCCAGGGCGCGAGCGACCAGGCCTCGATCGTCGAGCGCAGCCCGCCGGGGGCGAAGGTGAGGACGGGGAAGCCGGCGCCCGTCTCCTCGTAGTGGATGCGGACGGCGCCGTTCTCCATGACCGACATGTGCGGGGCTTCCCCCCGTCCCGGTGATCTACGCGGCATCGCTGGCGGCCGTGACTGAGACAGAAACTCATCCTTGTCTCATCAGGTCGATGCTGCCTACTCTCGGGTATCCGTCGACGACGACCTCGGGAGGACCCGTGACCGCCACCGAGCCGTCCAGCTCGCCGCCCCGGGTCCTCAGCGAGGAGGAGGCCGCGGCGGTGCGCCGCGGCGTCCCCGATCCCGGCGTCCCCCTGCCCGCCGTCGCGTGGCCGACCGTGGCCCTGTGGGCGGGCTCGCTCGCGTCCTGGGTGGGGGCGACCCTGCTGGCCCTGGCCGCGCTCGACGGCTCGGTGAGCCGCTGGTGGCTCCTCGCCACCGTCCCGGTGCACGCGCTGGTCACCTTCAGCATGTTCACGGTGCTGCACGAGGCCACCCACCACGCGGCCGGGCGTCTGCGGGGGGTCGACGAGGTCCTCGGGCGCGTGTCCATCCCGTTCGTCGTGGCGTGGGCGACCTTCCCCCTCGTGCGCTTCATCCACATCGAGCACCACCGCCACACCAACGAGGACGTGCTGCTCGACCCCGACGCGTGGGTCGAGGGCGGCCCGGTGTGGCAGCGCCCGCTGCGCTGGCTGGCGATCGACGGCTGGTACTTCCGCTTCTACGCCCCCCGCATGCGGGTCCGCCCGCGTCGCGAGGTGGCCGGGGAGCTGGCGACCCTCGCCGTCGTGGTCGGGCTGGCGGCGGCGCTCGTCCTCACCGGCCACGGCCTCGCGCTCGTCGCGGTCTACCTGCTGCCGCAGCGGATCGGGATCGGCGTGCTGGCGTGGTGGTTCGACTGGCTGCCCCACCACGACCTCGGCGTCACCGCCCGCACCGACCGCTTCCGCGCGACCCGCGTGCGCGTGGGCCGGGAGTGGCTGATGACCCCCGTGATGCTCTACCAGAACTACCACCTGGTTCATCACATCCACCCGACGATCCCCTTCTACCGGTACGTGCGCGCCTGGGAGAACACCCGCGACGACTACCTCGCCCGCGACGTCCCGATCGCCACCGCCTGGGGCACCGAGCTGACACCCGCCGAGTACCGCGCCTGGCGCGGCCTCACCGACGGCATGACGCTGCCCGCGGGAGAGGTGCGCCCCGGCTTCCACCGGCTGCGCGTGGCCGAGGTCCGCAGGCTGACGGTCGACGCCGTCGCGGTGACCTTCGAGGTCCCCGACGAGCTCGCGGCGACGTTCGCGCACCGTCCCGGCCAGCACGTGACGGTCCGCGCGTGGCTGGACCGGGCCGACGGCGCGGGCCGCGAGGAGGTGCGCCGGACCTACTCGGTGTGCTCGGCCGCCGGGTCCGGAGTGCTGCGCGTCGGCATCCGCACGGTCGACGGCGGACGCTTCTCCACCTGGGTGGGCACCGAGCTGGCCGTCGGGGACACCCTCGAGGTGGCGGCACCCGCAGGGCGCTTCACCCCGGAGCCGCCGGCGGGCCTGGCGTCGGGACGGCGCCTCGTCGCGGTGGCCGCCGGAAGTGGCATCACCCCGGTGCTCTCGATCGTCGCGAGCGTGCTCGAGGCGGAACCGTCGACGCGCGTGACGCTGCTGCTGGGCAACCGCGACGCGGCGTCGACGATGTTCGCCGACGAGCTGTCGATGCTGGTCGCGCGCGCCGAAGGGCGACTGCGGCTGGTGCACGTGCACTCCCGGGCCCCCGTCGCGCCGGACGGGCGTCCCGGGGACGCCGCCCGCTGGGAGACCGTCCAGGCGGGGCGGCTCTCCGTGGACCGGGTGCTGGCCCACGTACCGCGTCCCGACGACGTCGACGGCTGGTTCCTCTGCGGGCCCGAGGCGCTCGGCGACGACCTCGCCGCCGGGCTCGAGGCGCGGGGCGTCGATGGCGAGCGGGTGCACCGGGAGCTGTTCACGGCGGCCGCGCCGGCCGGGCCGGTCGAGGGGGCGACGGCGGCGTCGGTGTGCGTGACGGTGGACGGCGCCACCACCGAGCTCGACTGCGGGCCCGACGAGGCGGTGCTCGACGCCGCGCTGCGTGCGGGCCTGGACGCGCCCTACTCGTGCGCCGGCGGGGCGTGCGGCACGTGCGTCGCGACGCTGCGCGCGGGGACCGTGCACATGGCCGTGCGCCACGCGCTGACCGACGCCGAGGTGGACGACGGCCGCATCCTGACCTGCCAGGCGCGCCCGACGAGCGACGCGCTGGCCGTCGACTACGACTGAGGCCGTCGAGTCAGTCGGCGGGGAGCAGACAGAACTCGTTGCCCTCGGGGTCGGTCAGAACGATCCACGGGTGGTCGGGCGCCTCGTCGAGCACCGAGGCCCCGAGAGCGGTCAGCCGGTCACACTCGTCGCGCTGATCGCTCCCGGCCGGCACCCGGAGGTCGAGGTGCATCCGGTTCTTGCCCTCGGTCGGCGTCGGGACGGCCTGGAACAGCAGGACGGTCTCGCCGACCAGCGCGACCTCCACGTACGGCGTCCCGTGCGCGTCACGCCAGCGCTCGCCGACCTCGACGTCGAGCGCAGCCGCCCAGAACGACGCCAGGGCCTCGGGATCCCGCGCGTCGACCGCGACCGCCACCACGGAGAGCCGACTCACCCGGATCACGGTGGCACATCGAGCCGGGCGCGGGACCCGTCGATCCCACCACGGACAGCCGGCGGGAACTTCTCCGGATTTCTCGCCGGCGGACGTCGAGGACGATCCCTCGGCTCCGACTGATGGGCACCGGCGGCCGAGGGGCCGCCACCGTGAGAGGACCACGAACGATGACCACAGTGACCGCCCAGATGTCGGCGTCCCTCGACGGCTTCTACACCGGACCGCGGGACCCGCAGAGCCCGAAGGACATGAGTGGCTGGATGCGGGGCCCCGAGGCGCCCGGCTTCTTCCGGGTCACCCGCTGGGTCGTCGATGCCATGGCCTGGCGCGAGCGGCAGGGGATCGCCGGCGGCGAGGCGTCGATCAACTCGGAGATCCTGGAGGAGACGTTCGCGGCGGCCGGTGCCTACGTCATGGGCCGGCGCATGTTCGACGCCGGCGAGGTCCCCTGGGGCGCGGAGCCGCCGTTCCGGGCCCCCGTGTTCGTCGTCACCCACCGCCCACGGGAGGTGCTGGAACGCCAGGGCGGCACCTCCTTCACCTTCGTCACCGAAGGACCCGAGCGGGCCGTCGAGCTGGCCCGGGACGCCGCCGGCAGCAAGGACGTGGCGGTGGCCGGCGGCGGGGAGCTCCTGCGTCAGGTGCTGCGCGCCGGGCTTCTCGACCAGCTCGAGCTGCACATCGCCCCGGTGCTGCTGGGCGACGGCCAGCGCCTGTTCGGCCCCGGCCCCGGCCCCGGCCTCGGCCTCGGCGCCGACGACGGCATCGAGCTGGTCGCGACCCGGGTCGTCC
>JAVXWR010000778.1:0-3283 GCA_032230725.1 Actinomycetota bacterium | reverse complement strand
CGCGACGAGACCGAGGAGGTCGTCGCGGACGCCGAGGTAGGTGCCCAGCTCGTGGGTGCGACGGGCGAAGGGGCCGGGCCTGGTGCGCCCGACGAGGGCGAGCATGGCGTCGACGTCCGCGTCGCCGAGCGCGACGAGGTCGGGGTCCTCGGCGGCCGGCGTCGGCACGGCGTCGTCGAGCACCATCTGCACGCCGGGCAGGTCGCGCGCGATCTCCCATCCCGGCGGCGGGTCGAGCGGCGACGTGGTGCGCACGATGACGACCCCTCCCGGGCCGGCGAGCGCGGTCGCGTCGTCCCACTCGGCCGCGTCGCGCGGCGGGGCGAGGAACGGGGCGACGTCGGGGTGGTAGCGCACGGCACGGCCGTGGCGGACCGCGAGGTGCGCGTGGGGTCCGTCGAGTGCGGTGCGGACCGGCTCGTCGAGCGCGTCCTGCAGCTCGAGCAGCGCCGTGCCGCCGTTCCCGGGAGTCGCCTCCACCGTCGTCCCTCCCCGCCGCGGGCGTGCGGCCTCGGTCCGTGCCGACGTCGTGTCCCGGGACGGCGTACCGCGTCCCGGGCCCGGAGGGATTAGAGGCCGGGCGGGGACCCCACGCCGTCGAGCCAGCGCCGGGCGGTCAGCGCGACGGCGACCGCACACTGCGGCGTCGTCTCCTGCACCCGCGTCGGGATCACCTCACCACCGTAACCACGTCCGGCGGGCCGCGTCGGGGTGAAGGCGCGCACAACGGCCCCGGGTGCCCTCACGCCGTGTTGACACCGTGAGGGGCCGGTGCTCCCCTTCGTCCGTGGTGAGCGGAGGTGAGACCGCCCTGACCCGGCGGCGGTCGGTGGACCTCTGCCGGACGTCGACGGCGAGGTGTCGACCGGCGCGCCGATGAGTGATCGGCGTGCCGTGGCCGCCGCGCGGTGCTCGCGCGGCTCCGACACTCCCCGGGAGTTCCCCTGATGACCGCGACGGTGAACGAGGACGTCGAGGTCGAGGAAGGGCGGCTGCGCCGCCACCTCGGCGTCGGCAGCCTGACCGCGATCGGATTCTCGAACATCGTCGGCTCCGGCTGGCTCTTCGCGGCGATGTACGCCGCGCAGATCGCCGGGCCGGCGGCCCTGCTCGCGTGGGTGGCGGCCGGGATCCTGGTGGCCCTGGTCGCACTGGTGATGGTGGAGCTGGGCGCGACGCGGCCCGAGGGCGGCGGCACGGTGCGCTGGCCGCTCTACGCGAGCGGCCGGCTGGCCGGGTCGGTGATCGGCTTCTCGGTGCTGCTCTCGGTGGGGGCGACCTCGGCCGAGCTCACCGCGATCGTCCAGTACGCCGGCTTCTACCTGCCGTGGCTCTACCGGGACGACGCGCTGACCGGGGCCGGCGTGATCGCCGCCGTGCTGCTCTCGATCGTGCTCACGGCGCTGAACTGGTTCGGGGTGCGCCTGTTCGGGCGGCTGAACACGACGGTCACGGTGGTCAAGGTCGTGATCCCGCTCCTCACCGTGATCCTGCTGCTCGCGTCCGGCTTCGACGCCGCGCACCTCACCGACCACGGCGGGTTCGCCCCGTACGGCTACGGCGCGGTGCTCTCGGCCCTGGCCGGCGGCGGCATCGTGTACTCGCTGAACGGGTTCCAGGCGCCGGTCGACTTCTCCGGGGAGGCCCGCGACCCGCGGCGGACGGTGCCGCTCGCGGTCCTGGGCTCGATCGGCGCCGCCCTGCTGCTCTACCTCGGCCTGCAGCTGGCATTCCTCGGCGCGGTGCCGGACTCGGCGCTGACCGGCGGGTGGCAGGGGGTCAACTTCGACTCGCCGTTCGGCCAGCTCGCCGTCGTGCTGGGCCTGGGGTTCCTCGCGGCGCTGCTCTACGGGGACGCGGTGGTCTCGCCGGGCGGGTCGGCGTTCGTCGGGGTCGCCGTCGACGCCCGGCACACCTATGCGCTGGCCAAGAACCGGTTGCTGCCGCGGGCGCTGATGCGCGTGCACGAGGCGTCGGGCGTGCCGCGCCGGGCGCTCGCGCTCAACCTCGCCGTCATCGTGGTCTACCTGCTCCCGTTCTCCGGCTGGCAGGCGATCGTCTCCGTGATGGGCGACCTGTACCTGCTGCTCTACCTCGCCGCGGCGGTGGCGGCGGAGGTGTTCCGGCGACGGGAGCCGACGCGACTCTCGGGGTGGGTACCGGGCCTGCGGGTGATCGCGCCGATCTCCTTCGTGCTCTCCACCCTGTTCGTCTACTGGTCGGGGTTCGACGACCTGCGCCTCGCGCTGCCGCTCACGCTCGTCGGAATGCCGCTGTTCGTGCTGCTGTGGCGCACGGACCGGCAGGAGCCGCTGGGCCGCGAGCTGCGCCGCGGGGCGTGGCTGGTCGCCCACCTGCTGGTGCTGACGCTGCTCTCGGGCCTCGGATCGTTCGACGGCGCGGGGGTGCTGCCGGCGCCCTGGGACACCGTCGTCGTCGCGGTCTGGGCGCTCGTCGTGTTCCCGATCGCGGTCCGCTCGGGGGTGCGCGAGGGCGCGCCGCCGCCCGCCGGGGGCGCCGAACGCCCGGTTGCCGTCGACACGGAGCCGGGGTAGGCACGGTTCCGACGACGGCGGAGGGAGGCCCGGTGCCCATGTTCTTCCTCGGCACCCACCGGCGCCACGTCGATCTGGTGCGCACGGCGAGTGCGGCGTGTCCGGGGTGCCCGGTCCCGATCGTCCCTATCGGCGTGCTGCATTGAATTCCCGGAGGCCCCGTCGTGTCCCCGTCCGTCCCGCTGTCCGTCCTCGACCTCGGGCCCGTCCCGCCCGGCGGCACCGCTGCCGACGCGCTGCGCAACACCCTCGACCTCGCGCGCGCCGTCGAAGCCGCCGGATACCGCCGCTACTGGGTCGCCGAGCACCACCTGAACCCGGGCGTCGCCTCGTCGTCGACCCCTGTGCTCGCCGGCCTCGTCGCGAGCGCCACCAGCACGATCCGCGTCGGCTCCGGCGCGGTGCAGATGCCGATGACGCCGCCGCTGCAGATCGCCGAGCAGTTCGGGACGGTCGCTGCGGCGCACCCGGGCCGGGTCGACCTCGGCCTCGGTCGCTTCGACATCCACACGATCCTCGCCAAGGTGCGCGAGCGGGCGGCCCCGCCGGCCGACGCTCCGCCGCCCCCGCCGTCGCGCTACGTCGACGGCCTGCTGCTCCCGTCGCCCGGCCGCGTGCCCGGCGCGGACTTCTCGTGGATCCTCACCCTCGCCGACCGGATGGGCATCGAGGGCGAGGCGCCGGACCACGGCGCTCAGGTCCGCGAGATCCTCGCCTACCTGGAGGGC
>JAVXWR010000761.1:0-3770 GCA_032230725.1 Actinomycetota bacterium | reverse complement strand
CCCCCGCCACCGTGCGCTCCCACGCCCGGACCGCCGTCGCCACCTCCTCGACGTCGAGGTCGGGCGCGAGCGCGGTCAGCCGCGCCGGGTCCAGGGCCAGCCGGATCGTCAGGTGCACCTCGTGGCGGCAGTAGAGGAGAACCCCGACGTTGACGCACTCGCCGCGGTCGACGCGCGGCACGACCCGCAGCGGCGCCCACTCATAGGTGTTCATGGCACCCACGCCCGCTCCGCCAGCCGCGCGAGCAGGTGCTCGACGTAGGCCTCCCGCGCCGCCGCCGCCGAGTCGAAGAACGCGTCCTCGGGGAGCCACTCCTCGGGCACGGTCGCCACCACCGCCTCGAGGGCCGGCCGCGTCACCGCCGGCGCCAGCGCCTTGTCGGCCGCCGCCCGTGACGCCGTCGTCGTGAACGGCGCCAGCACGTGGTCGGACGCGTCGTAGGCCCGCCCGACCGCGCCGGCCGCGCGCGCCCACGAGTGGTGGAAGTACAGGCAGGCGCCGTGGTCGATGCACCACAGCTCGCTCGACGGGCGAGCGGAGCGACGGGGGAAGGAGGTCGGCCAGCGCAGCAGGTTCGGATTGCGCCAGGTGCGGTCGACGTTCTCGACGAGCGCGTCGAACCACAGCACCCGCGCGGCCTCGTCGGGGTCCACGGAGTGCGCCACCGGGTCGAAGCCGATCGCGCCGGGCAGGAAGTCCATCCCGAGGTTCGGGCCGCCGGAGCGCGCGAGCAGCTCCTGGACCTCCCAGTCGGGCTCGGCGCGGGCGACGACCGGGTCCAGGTCGACGACGACGAGCTCGGGCACCCGCAGCCCGAGCGCGCGAGCCAGCCCGCCCGCGACCACCTCCGCGACGAGGGCCTTCACGCCCTGCCCGGCTCCGGTGAACTTGACGACATAGGTGCCGAGGTCGTCGGCCTCCACGACCCCCGGCAGCGATCCGCCCTCGCGCAGCGGGGTGACGTAGCGGGTCGCGGTGACGCGCCGCAGCATCAGCAGAGATCCAGCGCGTACCAGACCTGGGCGTGGGGGTTGTCGTTGTAGGGCGCGACCTCGACGAACCCGGCGCGCTCGTAGAGCGTGCGGGCCTCGACGAGGTCGGCGCGCGAGTCGAGCACCAGCCGGGCGCGGCCGGCCTCGCGGGCGCGCCGCACGACCTCGTCGAGCAGCAGCTTGCCCACCCCGTGTCCGCGCACCGCGGAGGCGGTCCACATCCGCTTGATCTCGGCGGCGTCCTCGGGCACGTCCTCGCCGTGCCAGCGCAGCCCCACGCAGCCGAGTACCTCGTCGCCGTCCGCGCCGTCTCCGATGGCGACGAGGAAGGTGCCCAGCGGCGCGACCAGGTCCTCGTCGGGGCTCAGGGCCGCGAAGGCCGCGACCTCGTCGGCGGTGGCGGGCCGGCCCTGCATCCGGCCGATGACGTCGTCCAGGTAGCCGTGGAGCGCACCGAGGCCGGGCTCGATGTCGGGGCGGGCCTCGTGGAGGGCGATCGTCGTGCTCACGGCGGTCATTGTCCGCCCGAGGTCGAGGGCGTCCGGGACCCGGGGTGCCGCGGCGGTCAGGGAGCGGCGGGCCAGCGCACGGCGAGGCGGGCGCCACCGTCGGGCGAGCTCCCGGCGCGCACGGACCCGCCGCGGCCCTCGACGAGCCGGGCGACGAGCGCGAGCCCGAGCCCGGCGCCGGATGCGCCGCTCGTGGCGTCGAGCCGGGTGAAGCGGTCGAAGATCCGCTCGCGGTCGGCGACCGGGATGCCGGGCCCGTCGTCGTCGACGAGCAGGCGCACCCATCGGCCCGCGGGGACCGCCGACACGTGCACGACGCTGCGGGCGTGCCGCCGGGCATTGTCGAGCAGGTTGTCGAGCACCAGCCCGACCTCGGCTGGGGTCGCGGCCGCGCGGACCGGGACGGGCACCCAGACCGTCGTCGTCAGCTGATCGTCCCCCGCCCTTGCCAGGCCCTCCCCGAGAGCGTCGGCGAGGTCGACGGGCACGGGCTCGCCGCGGGTGCCGCCCTCGGCGCGCGCCAGCGCGAGCAGGTCCCCGACCAGCGCGGAGAGCCGCTCGGCGTCGCGGGCCACGCCGAGCCAGGCCGCGCGGTCCTCCTCCGACGAGCCCGGTGACGGGTGCGCGACCGCGACCTCTGCCTGCGCGCGCAGCGACGCGATCGGCGAGCGCAGCTCGTGGGCGGCGTCGTCGGAGAAGCGCCGGAGCCGGTCGACGGCCTCGTCGCGCCGGGCGAGCAGGGCGTTGATCTCGACGGCGAGGGCGGTCAGCTCGTCGGCGGCGGCCGGGACCGGGAGACGTTCGGCCACGTCGAGGCCCGCGGCGGCGGCCCGGAGCCGGTCGACGGGGCGCAGCGCGGCGCGGGTGGCGATCCACGCGGCACCGGTGAGCGCCGCCGCCGCGACCAGGACGGCGGGCAGGAACCAGCCCGCGGCGCCACGCAGCAGAGCCACCGCGCCGTCGAGGTCCCGGGCGGCGAGCACCAGCCGGCGCGACCCGTCGGGCAGCGTCACCGCGACCGCCACCCACCGGGTGGGTCCGCCGCGCTCGTCGTGGGCACCCGGCACCCCCGTCGTCACCGGCTCGCCCGCTGCCAGCGTGCGCACCTGTGCGGGGTCGAGCGGGAGCGGGCCGCGGCCGTCGGCCGGAGTGCCCGCCAGGTCGGCAACCCGCACGCCCGTCGGCGGGGACGCTCCGGTGCTGACCGCCGCGCCCGCCGTCGTCGCCCGGTCCCGCAGCTCGCCGTCGCCGGCGGTGACGACCGCCGAGAGCAGCAGACCCACCCACAGGCGGGCGAGCGCGAGGAGCACGACGACGGCGACGAGCGCGACGACCAGCGTGATCCGCGTCCGCAGCCCGCGCCGGGCCCACCAGCCGCGGAGCCGGGGTGGTCTTGAGCGAGGGGGCCCTTCGCTCGATCTGTCCGCCGGTGGGCGCCCCTCGCCGGAACGGGGCTCGGCATCGGGTTCCGAGCGAGGGGCCCCTTCGGTCGATCTACCCGACCGAAGGGACCCAAGGCTGCGGTCCGACGAGGTGCTCACGGCTGTGACTCGAGGCGGTACCCGCGGCCGCGGACGGTCGTGACCAGCCCGTCCGCGCCGACCGCGGCGAGCTTGCGCCGCAGGTAGCCGACGTAGACCTCGACGACGTTGCGCGCGGCCGCGCCGTCGCCCCACACCGCGGTGAGCAGCTCGTCCTTGGTCACCGTCTCCCCCGGCCGGGCCGCGAGCGCGTACAGCACCGCGACCTCGCGCCCCGACAGCTCGATCTCGCGGCCCTCGACGCTCGCCGTCCCCGCGCCCGGGTCGACAGCGAGCGGGCCGACGACCACCCGCCCCACCACCGGCCCCCGCCGGCGCAGCAGCGCGCGGAGCTGGGCCACGAGCACGACGAACGAGAACGGTTTGACGACGTAGCCGTCCGCGCCGAGGTCGAGCCCGTCGGCCTGGTCGACCTCGCCGTCCTTCGCCGAGAGCAGCAGCACCGGGGTCTGGTCGCCCCCCGCGCGCAGCTGCTCGAGGACCCGGTAGCCGGACAGGCCGGGCAGGACGATGTCGAGGACGACCGCGTCGAAGCCACCGGTCTCGGCCTGGGCGAGCCCGGCCGGCCCGTCGCCGACCGCCACCACCTCCATGCCCTCGGCGCCCAGGCCACGGACGAGGGCGGCCCGGACCCCGGGCTCGTCGTCGACCACCAGCACGCGGGGCACGCCCTCGACGGTAGCCGTGGGAATGCTGTGGGTGTCTCAGCCGACGCGGCCGAGGATGG
>JAVXWR010000748.1:0-5777 GCA_032230725.1 Actinomycetota bacterium | reverse complement strand
GCAGGGCCCGTGGTCGGGCCCCCTGCCCGCGGCGGGGCCCTGGACCGGCAACACCCCCGCGCCCGGCCCCTACTCGGGTCCGCAGCCCGCCGTCGGGCCGTACTCCGGCCCCCAGCCCGCCACTGGGCGCCCGGCCCCGACCGGGTCCTGGTCGTCCGCCGACCGCGCACCCGCCGGCTACTCGGCGGCCGCGGCCCGGCAGGCCGCCGAGCCGACCGTGCGCCACCAGCAGCGCGCCGAGACCCCGCCCTACGAGCCCACCGCCTACGAGGCCGCACCCGCGTACGAGTCGGGCCGGTACGACGGCCGCGCGGCCCGGTACGAGACCGGCGGCTACGAGCGCCAGGACGGCCACCCCAGCGGGCCGCTCCCCGTGGGCTCCGGGCACCGTCGCGGGACCGAGCGGCGCGCGGGCACCGGACGCGGCCGGCGTCGGGCGATGCTCGCGCTCGTGGCGGCCGGCGCGATCGTCGCGGGCGCCGCGGGCTACGTCGCGATCGCCAAGTGGGGCGCCACCTCCGACCAGCCGGCGGCCCCGGCCGCCGGCGCCTCGGTGGCCGCCACCAGCCTGAGCGGACCCAACCTCGCGACCCGTCAGACCCCGCTCGGGCTCGTCGCCACCAGCGACGGCTTCACGGTCTACGAGTACACCAAGGACACCAACAAGCCCTCGGCCTCGAACTGCTCGGGCAGCTGCGCGACGTCCTGGCCGCCGGTGCTCGCGAGCGACACCCCGTGGCTCAAGGGGGTCGCCGCGGACAAGGTCGGCACCGTCGACCGGCCCGACGGCACCAAGCAGCTGACCCTCAACGGGTGGCCGCTCTACCGCTACGCGAAGGACGCCCAGCCCGGCGACACCACCGGCAACGGCGTCGGCGGCACGTGGAAGGCGCTCAACCCCGACGGCAAGCCGGTCGCGCCCGCCGCGGGCGGGACGGCCCCGGCCGCCGGAGGCTCCGGGTCGGGCTCCGGGAGCTCCGGCAGCGGGGCTGCGTCCGGCGGCTCGGGGTCGGCGTACGGCTCTGCCGGCTCGGGCGGCGGCGCCGCGGCGTCGGCCCCCGCGGCGCCCGCCGCCTCCGGGGACTCGTACGGGTCGTCGGGCTACTGATCCCCCGAGACCGACCCGCTCACGTCCGGCGCGGGGGCGGGTCGGTCTCGCGCATCCCGGTCGCCGCGCCGAGGCCGAGCATGCCCAGCAGCTCGCGGCAGTCCTCGACGTCGATCGCCCGGGCGGCCACGACCCGCGCCACGCGACGCTGGTCGGACCCGCGGGCGGCGAGCTCCTCCTCGTGCGCGAGCGTGACCCGGTTCCCCACGGGCTCGGTCTGGCTGCGGCCGATCACGCGGCACCGTGCCGCGTCGGGAAGGCCGAGGCGGATCCGTCCGCGTCGCCCTTCTTGGCCTTCTTGATGGCCCGCTTCTCCTTGATCGTCTTGTCGGACTTCTGACTCGACGTCTGGCGGGGGGACTTGTCTGACACGGGACGCTCCCTCGGCCCACCAGGTGTCGGTGGGCGGGGTAGGGGCAGGCCGACGGGATCGGGACCGAGGGCGCGCGCCACCTTTCTTCGTCCCGGAGACGACTTCCGGGGCCTCGCCCCGGGCCGGTCACCAGCGAGCTTACCGGGCGCAGCCCCTCATCGGGGGCTCGTGCCGGGCTCGACCGTCACCGGGAACGCGACCGACCGGGCGATGAAGCAGGCCTCGTGGGCCCGGTGGTGCAGCGCCGCGAGGTCCGCGTCCGGCGCGGTGACGCGGACCTCGGGGTGCAGCACCACCGACGCGAACGACCACCCGCCGTCGTCGTCCTTCGTCATCCGCCCCACCGGGTGGTCGGTGTAGGCGGTGACGACGACGCCGGCGTCGGTGGCCGCGTGCAGGAAGCTCAGCAGGTGGCACTGCGAGAGCGCCGCGACCAGGAGCTCCTCGGGGTTCCACCGCGCCGGGTCCCCGCGGAACGCGCGGTCCGACGATCCGTCGAGCGGCGGCTTGCCCTCGGCGGAGACGACGTGGTCGCGGGTGTAGGACCGGTAGTCGACGGTGCCGGGGTCGTCCTGCCAGGCGACGGTCAGCCGGTACTCGTGGGCCACGACCCGTCCTCAGGTCCGCGCCAGGCGCGCGTTGCCGAGGATCACCTCGGCGACGAGCGCCGGGTCGTCGGCCATGGGGATGTGCCCGCAGTCGGGCAGGACCACGACGTGGGCGTCGGGCAGGACGGAGCGCAGCCGGCGGATCTGGGCGCGCGGCAGGAGGTAGTCCCGGTTGCCCCACGCGACCATGGTCGGGACGTCGGACCGGCGCGGTGTCGTCCAGCGGTCGAGGCCCGCCATCATCGTGGCGAAGCCCTCCCGGGGCCGGGCGAGACCCTGCAGGTCGCGGCCGAGCACGGCGGGGTCCTGTCGACCCGGGTGGGCCATGATCAGCCCGGTGAGCGCCGCCCGGCCGGCGGCGCCCGCCAGGACCCGGTCCAGCTGCTCCCGGGACATCGCCTGCAGCACCTTCGAGGCCCCGGTCAGCACGCCGCGGGCCCACAGCCGACCGACCGGCGACCAGAACCCCGCCGGGGAGAGCGCCGTCGCCGAGGCCACCGTGCCGCGGGCCGCCATCTCGAGGGCGATCAGCCCGCCGAGCGAGTTCCCGGCGATGTGCGGCCGCTCGAGGCCCAGGTCCCGGACGAGGCCCTCGACGGCGTCGACGAGGGGCGCGGACCCGCCGTCGAAGTCGGCCTCCACATCGGCCGACTCCCCGTGGCCGGGGAGGTCGACGGCGATGACCTCGTGCTCCTTCTCGAGGTACGGCGTCACCATGTCCCAGGCCTCCCGGCGGTGGGTCACGCCGTGGACGAGGATCAGCGGCTCGCCGGAGCCGCTGCGCGAGTGGGCGAGCACGGGGGACCTCCGGGCGGGGGCGACGGGCCGGGCGCCCATATTTCACACGACGACGCCGGTGCGCGTCACTCCTGAGGACGGACCACGACCTTGCCGGCGACCCGGCGCTCCGCGAGCTCGCCGACGGCGGCCGCCGTCTGCGCCAGCGGGAACGTGGCGCTGATCGGCGGCGCGAGCCGGCCCGCGGCGACGTCGTCGAGGATCTCGTCCCACTGCCCGCGCATGAAGCCCGGGTTCCCGTAGGCCCACTCGCCCCAGGCCGCGCCGACCACCTCGATGTTGCGCAGCAGCAGCCGGTTCACCTTGACCGTCGGGATCTCCCCCGCGGTGAACCCGACGACGAGGAGCCGGCCGCCCCGGCGCAGGCTGCGCAGCGAGTCGGTGAAGCGGTCACCGCCGACCGGGTCGACGACGATGTCCACGCCGGCCTTCCCGGTGATCTCCAGGACGGCGTCCTTGAAGCCCGCGCCCTCGGCGTCGGTGACCAGGACCGCGTGGTCGGCGCCCGCGGCCCGCGCGACCTCGGCCTTGCCCTCGGTGGACACCACGGCGATCACCGACGCGCCGCGGGCCTTCGCGAACTGGATGCACGCGATGCCGACCCCGCCGGCGGCCCCGTGCACAAGCACGGTCTCCCCCACGGTGAGCCGGCCCCGCTGCCCGAGCACGAAGTGGGCGGTGAGGTAGTTCATCGGCAGCCCGGCGCCGACGTCGGCGGACACCGTGTCGGGCAGCGGGAACGTCTGGTCCACCGGGGCGACGACGACCTGGGCGAAGCCGCCGAGCACGCACATCGCCGCGACCCGGTCTCCCGCGGCGAACCCGGAGCCCTCGGGGGCGCTGCGGACCGTGCCCGCCACCTCGGACCCGAGCACGAAGGGCAGCTCGGGGCGCATCTGGTAGTCGCCGCGGCTGAGGAGGAGATCGGGGAACACGACGCCCGCGGCCTCGACGTCGACGAGCACCTGGTCCGGCCCGGCGACCGGCTCATCGACGTCGACGACCTCCAGGGCCTCGGGTCCCTCGAGCGTGCTCACCTGCACCGCGCGCATGCGTCTCCTCCGACTCCGCCTCGGGCGTCCCTGGGGACGAACCCTAGGCGGAGCCGATCATGCGGAGCGCAGGACGGCGATCTCGTCCTCCGGGGCGGGGGTCCAGGAGCCGGCGGGCGGGAGGCCGATCGAGGGGGCGTGCCCGCGAAAGTTCTCCAGCCAGTGGCGCCAGTCGTCGGGCAGGAGGGTGAACGGCGCGTCGTGGCCGAGCTCGCGGGCCGCCCACACCGGCCAGTGCGGGTTCGAGAGCGCGGGCCGGCCGAGCAGGACGACGTCGGTCATGCCGGTCTCGACGGCGCGGTTCGCGTTCTGCGGCACGCCGAGGTTCCAGGAGCACTCCGTCGGGATGCCGACCTCCCGCTTGATCCGCGCGGAACGCTCCAGCATGAAGCCCGGGTCGTTCATCGGGGGCTTCTCGGTCATGTCGTCGGTGTTGAAGCCGAGGCTCATGTCGGCGGCGTCGAGACCGTGCTCGGCCATCCAGCCCACCGCGGTCACCGCGTCGTCGAACTGCACGCCGTCGCGGTGGAAGTCGTCCGAGCCCAGCCGCATCGTCAGCGGGTAGCGCTCGGGCCAGACCTCGCGGCGTCGAGCGCCTCCAGGAGGAACCGCGCCCGGTTCTCGACCGAGCCGCCGTACTCACCGGGCCGCCGGTTGGCGAGCGGCGAGAAGAACTCGGCGGCGAGATAGCCGTGCGCGAAGTGCATCTCCAGCCACTCGTAGCCGGCCTTGGCGGCGCGGCGGGCGGCCTCGGCGTACGACCGGTGCAGGCCGTGGATCTCCTCGACGGTCAGCGCGTGGACGTCGAAGGGTGGTCGCCGCCGTAGGGGATGTTCGACGGGCCGGAGACCTGCCAGCCGCGGGGGTGGTCCGGCGGGAGCTGGGCGCCGGGCCCGTACTCGCCGACCTGGCCGTGCGCGGCGACCTCGCTGCCCTTGCGCCCGGTGTGCCCGAGCTGGATGCCCGCGACGCCGCCCTGGCGCCGGGTGATGCCGGTGACCCGGGCGTGCCCCTCGATCTGGTCGTCCGACCACAGGCCCGCGCAGTCCACCGTCGTGCGGCCCTCGGGACGATCGCGATCTGCTCCGGGAACACCAGCCCGAACCCGCCGGCGGCGCGGGCCGGCTGACCCTGCCCCGCACCGCCCCCGACAACGACGAGCACCCCCCGCCGCCCGCGCCCGGGGCGAGTGCGGCCCCAGCCACTGAACCGCACCCGAGCCCACCACCGGACCCGGAACCACTAGGGCTTGAGGAACCACCCGCCCCACCGGCGCCGGCCCCGGAGGTCTGTCCCCCCGAGGCCCCGATCGGCCACGCCGACGAGCCCGGCCGGGGCGGTGCAGCGGGGGACCTCCTCGAGCCGGCACCCGCGCAGGCCCAACCCACGTCGTTCTGGCGAATCGCTGCACCAACAGGTGTTCCGAGTACGGATCTGGCCCGAGCACCTCGTCGCCCTCGACGCTGGGTCGCGGACTGCAACGATCGACGCGCCCACGCCGCCCTCGGTGTCCACCCACCCGATCACCCGCCTTGGCCCGCAAGCCGACGCGACGGGTGGCGGGAGTGGCGCTTCGCGGGCTGCCAGGGCACCGTGTCCCAGCGTGCTCGCTGCATCCGCGCCCTGCGTTCCGTCCGAGTCGGCGGGTAGCGCGCTGCGTGACGCGGCCGGATTCTATTCGCAACTTTCCGGGGTGCTGGCCGGATTCGCGTTCGCGGGACTCGTCGCGTTGATCGCCGCAAGGATCGGCGGCCGCAGCTCGTCGGGTGATCTCGCGGTGGCCTACCGCCCCCTAGTGAGCGCGTTCGTCGGCCTCGTCGCGGCGAGCATGAGTTTCG
>JAVXWR010000744.1:0-3405 GCA_032230725.1 Actinomycetota bacterium | reverse complement strand
ACGAGGCGTCGCGAGCGGGCTGTTGCCACCGGCGATGGTTCCGCATCCGCGGGAAGAGATGTTCTCCGTGCTGGTGGTCGACGACCACCCGCTGCTGCGCGAGGCAATCGCGCAGCGGCTGTCCTCGATGGGCGCGGGCACCGTCCACGAGGCGGCCTCGATCTCCGAGGCCAGGACGCGAGCGCTGGCCTCCGGGCCCTGCGACCTCGCGATCCTCGACCTCGGTCTGCCGGACGGCAGCGGGCTCGACCTGATCGCCGAACTGCGGGCCCAGGGGTGGAACCGCATCGTCGTGCTGGCGGCGTCGGACGACCCGTCGGCCGTGCGGGCGGCGTTCCAGGCGGGCGCGCAGGCGTACCTGCTGAAGTCCGCCTCGCCCGGCATCGTCACCGACGGCGTGCGGCGCGTCCTGGAGGGCGGCCTCTATGCCGACCCGTCGGTCGCTCCGCTCCTCGCGGCGGGCACCCGGGTCCCGGCGACGGACAACACCCCACGGGAGCTGTCGGCCCGTGAGGTGGAGGTGCTCCAGCTGGTGGCCGACGGCCGCTCCAACAAGGAGATCGGTGACGCGCTGAGCCTCTCGGCCCTGACGGTCAAGAGTCACCTCTCACGCATCGGCCGCAAGCTCGGCACGGGCGACCGCGCCCAGATGGTCGCGCTGGCCATGCGGGCCGGCGTCATCCGCTGAGCCCGCTCCAGGGCCCCGGCGACGCCGGGACGACGGCCGAGGGCCAGGAGGGCGACACGGAGTCCGACGCGGACGACGTGGTCGACCTCCTGGCCCCTGCCGACGGCGTACCCGACCTGGTCACTGACCGCGGCGCGCTCGACGCGCTCGCCGAGGCCATGGCCGCGGGGACCGGGCCGGTCGCTCTCGACGCCGAGCGGGCGTCGGGGTTCCGGTACTCGGCCCGCGCGTACCTGGTGCAGCTGCGCCGGGAGGGCGCGGGGTCGGCGCTCGTCGACCCCATCGCCGTCGACGGCGACCTCACCGTGCTCGGCGAGGCGTTGCGCGGCGTCGAGTGGGTGCTGCACGCCGCCTCCCAGGACCTGCCCTGCCTCGCCGAGGTGGGCATGCACCCGGACTCGCTGTTCGACACCGAGCTCGCGGGGCGGCTCGCGGGCTACCCCCGGGTCGGCCTCGGGCCCCTCGCGGAACGGCTGCTCGGGGTCCGCCTGCGCAAGGGATACGGCGCGGCCGACTGGTCGACCCGCCCCTTCCCCCCCGACTGGCTCGTCTACGCCGCCCTCGACGTCGAGCTGCTCGTGCCGATGCGCGACCTGCTCGCCGCCGACCTCGAACGCCAGGGCAAGGCGGACTGGGCCCACCAGGAGTTCGAGGCCGTCCGCCTCGCCGGGCCCCCGCCGAAGCGGGCCGAGCCGTGGCGGCGCACCTCCGGGCTGCACAAGGTGCGCCGGCCCCGCCAGCTCGCCGTCGTGCGCTCGCTGTGGGAGTCCCGCGACGAGCTCGCCTCGTCCCGGGACGTCGCCCCGGGCCGGTTGCTGCCCGACACCGCCATCGTCGACGTGGCCGTCCGCGAGCCCGCCGACAAGGAGGGACTGGTCGCCCTGCCCGTGTTCCGCGGGCGGGCGCAGCGTCGCCTCGCCGAGCGGTGGTGGCGGGCGATCCGCGCGGGCGCGACCCTGCCCGCCGACGAGCTCCCCGAGTCCTCCCCCGCCGGCGACGGACCGCCCCCGGTCAACCGCTGGGCCGACAAGGACCCGGACGCCGCCGCGCGCCTCACCGCCGCACGCGCCCACCTCGCCGCCCTGTCCGAGCAGTGGGACACCCCGGTCGAGAACCTGCTGCAGCCCGACCTGGTGCGCCGGCTCTGCTGGACCCCGCCCGAGCACCTGGACACGGACTCCGTCGACGCCGTGCTGGCCGCCGGCGGCGCCCGCCCCTGGCAGCGCGAGCTCACCCTCACCGGTCTGCTCGACGCGCTGCACGCGGCGGCCCCGCCGGCCGCGGAGCGACTCACCCGCCCGGCGGGCCGCGCCGACCCCGACGATGCCGATGAGCACGCCGGGAGGGCCTCGGACACCGGCGCACCGCCGGGCGGCCGATCTCGGCGCCGCCGTCGCCGGGCTCCCGGCCAGGGCCCCGACCAGGCCGTGGCTCAGGCGCCGGCTCAGGCACCGGCTCAGGCACCGGCTCAGCCCCCGAGCCGGCCGCCCACTCAGGTCGGGACCGTCGCCCCGGTGTTCAGCGACCCCGACGGCTGATCCTGCGGCGCCGCCGGCAGCAGCACCCGCACCGAGAGGCCCCCGCCGGGCACCGGTTCGGCGCTCACCGACCCGCCGTGCGAGCGCACGACCGCCCGGACGATCGACAGCCCGAGGCCCGAGCCGGTACCGATCCGGTCGGTGCCGCGGCGGAACGGCTCGAAGAGGTCGGGGACGCGAGCCGGGTCCAGCTCCGGTCCCGACGACGCGACGACGAGCTCCACCGCCGGCGAGCCCCGATCGGGGTGCTCAGTTGCCCTGTCGGCGTGCTCGGTGGCCCTGTCCGGGAGCCGCCGCGTGGTCACCGCGAGCCAGCCGCCCTCGACGTTGTGCCGCACCCCGTTCTCGACGAGGTTGCCGACGACGCGCTCGAGCAGGGCGGCGTCCCCGCCGACCAGGCACCCCAGCCCGCCGGCGGGGGGTGCCGAGCCTGCCTCGCCGTCCCCGGTCGCCCCGGTACCGGACCCGCCGTGGGGTCCCGGGCCGCCCGCCGTCGTGATCGACACCCGCAACCGCCGGCCCTCCACCTCGGCGCGGACCGCGTCCAGCGCGCGGCGCGCGGCGAGGTCCAGGTCCAGGTCCTCGTCGCCCTCCGCCGGGTGCTGGTCGGCGGCCTCGGTGCGGGCGAGCAGCAGCAGGCCCTCGACGAGGCCCTCGGCGCGGCGGGTGGCGTCGCGCAGCACCCCCGCCATGCGACGCAGCTCCGCGACGTCGGCGTCCGGGTCGGCGAGGGTCACGTCGATCTCGGTGCGCAGCACGGCCAGCGGGGTGCGCAGCTCGTGGCTGGCGTTGGCGACGAACCGGCGCTGGGCGTCGAAGGCAGCCTGCAACCGGTCGAGCATCGCGTCGAAGGTGTCCGCCAGCTGTGCGACCTCGTCCCGCGGGCCCTCGAGGTCGATGCGCTCGTCCAGCGACTCCGCGGAGAGCCGGCGGGCGGTCGCGGTGACCTCGTGCACCGGGCGCAGCACGTGGCCCGCCAGCACCCAGGAGACCATCCCGGCGGCGACCACGACCAGGGCGAACGCGAGCGTGCCGATCTGCAGGACCTCGATGCGCGCGCTGTGCCCGAGCGCCGTGGCGATCTCCCCGGCGGGGACCGAGACGCCGTCGACGAGCACCGGGGTCTCCGGCGGCAGGGTCGGCAAGGACGCGGCCACTTCGCCGACGAGCATCCAGCCC
>JAVXWR010000908.1:0-6052 GCA_032230725.1 Actinomycetota bacterium | reverse complement strand
CTAGCTTTGCTAGGACCGACGAAGTCGGCAAGATCGGGTCAAGTTCTTCAGGCTGCGAGGCCGGCTTCGTTGATCATTCGGTCGAGGGTGGCTTGGTAGGCGCGGGTGGCGCCGCGGAGTGGGCCGGGTGTGGGGTCGGTGAGTTCGGCGAGGCCGGTGCGTAGGACGCGGTCGTGGACGCGGGTCAGGAACAGGGCCTGGGCGAGGCCGGTGTCGCTGACGCGGTAGCGGTGGGTGGCGGGGATGCGGTCGATGAGGCCGTGGTGGTGTAGTCGCCGCAGGTCGTAGGTCATCTGCCCGGCCGAGAGCCGGTCGGGTTCGCGACCGAGTAGCTGGCCGACCAGCCCGCGTAGGTCGCGGTTGCGGAAGCCGTGGGGCAGCAGCCGGAACATCAGCAGCGCTTGGAGCAGGGCGTGGGCGCGGGGGTCGGCGAAGCGCAGCCCGGCTACGCGTTCGCCGCTGGGGGTGCGGGTGGGGTCGTTGATTGCGGCGAAGGTCGCGGCTCCGGTGGCGGGGTCGTGGCTGAGTCGTTGGACGCTGAGCAGGCGTCGGTTGGCCGAGGAGCCGATCTGGCGCAGGGCGGGCAGATGGGTCAGCCGTTTCCCGAGTCCGAAGTCGCCGGGGTCGTTGATGGTGGTCTCGGTGCGCAGCGCCCGCCCTTCCTTGTGGTACTGCTTGATCTTGGTGTGCTTGTAGTCGATGTGCAGGCTCGGGGTGACGCCTTCGGTGATCACCCGGGTGCGGAACGGTCCCGGGGTCGCGCGGTGCCCGCGTCGTCGTACCCGCCGGTCGAAGATCAGCGCGACCTGGTTGGGGCGGCCGATGTCGAGGTTGTCGCGGATGAGCTGTTCGAAGAACACCCGCCCGGAGACAGGTCGGTCGAGGACCTGGGTCAAGGAAAACTCGGCCTGCCAGATCGAGAGCTCGTAGCGGTAGCCCGCGGCGCGGTCGGCCGGGCTGAACGGGTGGGGCAGGATCGCCAGCCACTTACGCAGCAGCCCGTCGATCAGCTCGGGCCCCAACTGGTCGCAGATCGTCTGCACCGCGGCCGGGTCGTCGCAGGTGGCGAACCCGTTGTCCAGCGCGGTGAACCCGATCCCGGCCTTCGCGGCCTGGCGCTTGGCCCACTCATGGCCGTTGAGACACAGCTTGGCGGTGAAGGGGAAGTAGGAGCAGAACTTCAGAAAGAACGGGCCGAAATCGGCGTCCACGGCGTAGACGTAGAACTGGTTGACCACCCCGGTGGTCTTGACGATCCAGGGATAGGACTCGCCGTGAGCGTCGCGGCGGCGCTCGGTGCGGAACAGGCTGGTCTTCTCCTGGGCGCGGCCGATGAACAGCACTCCTTCCTCGGCGGTGAACCCGGCCAGGTACTGGTGCATCACGTCGTCCTTGCGCTGGCCCTTGGCGAACTGCACCCACGGGATGTGCTGGTCGCAGGCGAAGCGGCGCATCGCGGCGGCGAACGCATCGGTGATCTTCCCCAGCGGGGCGGTGGAGGCGATCGGCAGCCCGAGCTGGCGCTGGACGTACCCGAGCAGTCCGCCGGTGTGCTGCAGCTGGGGCACATAGACGTTGCAGTACATCCGGTCGATGCACTCCACCTCGAACACCACATGATCGGTGAGGACCTCGGCGACAGTGCGCGGTAGCGTCATGACGGGCTCCGGTCAGGCGGATGGCTCACACGAGCCAACCACCGCCGAAGCGCGGCCCATAACCGTCCCGGTAGGGACGCACCCCGCCCGGCCGGAGCCCCCTGACCAGCCCAACCACGACATGCCTGGTCGGGCTGGGGCGCAGCCCCTTTAGTACTACAGCCGGACTCGGTGGGGGCTGGTGCGGCGTGTCGGCTTGGTCGTGACCCTCGGATGAGATCTTGTCTGGTGGGTGGGCGACGATGTCGGGGTGGCGGAAGTCGAGGGCTGGGCGGACGGGTTCTCGCAGGTCGAGCACGTCACGAGCTCTCGCGCCCGGCCGCCCACGAGCCGGCAGTGCCGTGATCCGGGCGGCTTGAGCAGCCCAAACACTTGTGTTGTGCAAGACTTGCGATATGACAGGGCCGTCGACGGGCGAAGCAGGGCCTGTCTGCCCCGGTGGCCAAGCCGGAGGAGACTCCGGCGCGGTCGAGACACTGCTGCAGGCGAGCCGCGTGCTCGTGGGCATCGCCTCCCGTGGTCTCGAGCAGCTGGGCGAGGAAGTCACGAACTCGCAGTTCCGACTGCTCTCGGTCCTCGGCGAGTACGGGCCGATCGCGAGCGTCGAGGCCGCCGGCTGGCTCGGGTCCGCCGGTTCGTCCGTCACGGCGCTGCGCAAAATTGTCAGCCGTGGCCAGCTGTACCACTCCACGTCGGTGTCGGGTGAGCCCGGCCGTGCGGCCGATCTGATGAACCCCCCGTGACCGTCGACCCCGACCACACGCTGCGGGAGGTCCGGGCGCTGTTCGCCACCTACGCGGTCACCGCGGCGCCCGTCGTCGACCCCGGTCCGGACCACTCAGGAGGGGTGATCGGGTTGATCACCGGGGAGCACCTCCTCGATGGTCGCCTGCCCGATCTCGCCGAGGAGCACCACCCGGAGCCGTATCCGCGCCCCCTGGTGCGTCCGCCCGAGGAGACGCCGTCGAGGACCACGAAGCGGCGCCTCGGGGATCCCGTCTTCACGCGGGAGCCCGCTTTTCCCCACCCGGGCGGTGCCCGTGCCGTGCACCCGGCGTCGACCCGCGCGGGTACAGCCGCCGGACCCGAGAACGACACCCAGGAATAGGAAACGACAGAACCGGAGGTCCCGATGTCCACTCGACCGCTCTCGGAACGCCACCACGATCTGGTTCCACTCGAGACCGTCTACGAGGTCCGGGTGTGGGACGACGTCGACGCCGGGTCTCCGGGATGGCGCACGCTGTGCTGCTGCGCCCGACCGGAGGATGCCGCCCTCCTCGCGTCCGCGACGGTGTCCTCCGCCGCCTGCCCCGTCGAATTCGCCGAGATCTGGGCGCCGTCGGAGGCACCGGGCAGCCCGCGGCGGGTCGTGGGCCGATTCCCACCGCCCACCCCCGAGGAAAAGCAGGACGTGTGGCGCCGTGCCGTCGCAGAGAACTACGCCACGGCGTACGTCGATCTCAAGCACTGACGGCGACACAGTGGCGCGTCGACGCCGCGCGATGACGTGGTGCCCATGCTGATCCCGGTTGCGCTCTCGCTCGCCGGAGCCGCACTGAACGCCACCGCGTCGGTGGCCCAGCGTGCGGAGAGCCGGAAGGAGTCCGACGAGGGCGGCTCGATGCTCCGGATGCTGCTCGACCTCGCGGCCCGACCAGGCTGGTGGGTCGGCATCGCCGCGATGATCGGTGGGTTCGCCTGCGAAGCCGTGGCTCTGACCGTTGGGCAGATCGCCATCGTCGAGCCGGTCATGATCATCGAGCTACCGCTCACGATCATCGGTGCGCGCCTCTTCCTCGGTCGTCGGCCCGCCCGAGGGGCGTGGGCGTCGCTCTCGCGGCCGCGGTCGCGGTGTTCGTCGCCGCCCTCGCTCCCGAAGGCGGCGACCCGAGCGGGGTCGGGTTCGGCGTGTGGCTGCTCGCCGGCGGCCTAACCGCAGGCGTCGCCGTGGTGTGCCTGCTGCTCGGCCGGCGCTCGCGGCGCTCCCGGGCCGCGCTGCTCGGGATCGCGACCGGTGCGACCTTCGCCTTGATGTCCGCTCTGGTCTCCGGGGTCGGGGCCATCTACGGCGACGGCGGGCTCGACGCGGTCCTCCAGAGCTGGCAGACGTACGCGGCCGTGGTTGCGGGCCCGGCGTCGTTCTTCCTGCTGCAGAAGGCGTTGCACGCGGGCAGCCTGGTGGCCTCGCAGCCCGGATTCACCCTGGTGAACCCGCTGGTGTCGGTGTTTTGGGGCGTACTCGTGTTCGGCGAGACCGTGCGTTCCGGGATCTGGCCGATCCTGGCCGGTATTGCCGCGATGGGGATCGTGACGGCGACCGTCGCACTGGTTCGCGCCATCGAACGGTCCACGAGACAGGGCCCCGACGCCGAAGACTCCACCGACGCCGTCTCCCACGGACCTCCGAACCGGTCATGACGGAGAGGTGGGAGCCGTGGGTCATGCGTCGCCGACTGCTGGTGGGGCTGCGGCTCGCGGTGCTGGCGGGAGCACTGCTGAAAGCACCCGGCCCGCCGCCGCGGTGACCGCCCCTGCCGTCCGGGCATACTCCGGCAGCTCGCCCGGACCCACGTCCCGCCGCCCTCCGCCGGTCCCCAGGTAGGTGCGGCGCACCAACTCGAGCTGGTCGGTGGTGGTGGCCGCCTGATTGAGCAGGACGGCAAGGGTGCGGCCCAGGCGTCGCCAGTCCGGGGGCCCGAACGACGCTGCCGGCCCGCCCTCCTCGGCCGGACCCACGACGGTGAGCACGCCGGGGTGTGGCCGTAGGCCTCCAGCGGGATGTAGCGCAGTCCCCGGTCCCCGGAGCGGTGGGAGAACACCTCCTCGGCGTGCAGCACCTGCGCGGCCGGGCCCTCCCCCACGTCGAGGTGCGGCTCGGCCGGGGCCTGCGACTCGTCGCGCACCGCGGCGGCTGCGAGGTGGAGGCGCTCGCGCCGTCGGTCGAGCAGGTGCACCTCGACGCGGTCGGCGCCGAGCACCGCGCGCAGCCACTCCGTCGCGACGGACGCGGCGCCGGGCGCCGGCACGTCGAGGACCCGGTCGACCAGCTCGGCGGCGACCTCCCGCGGCGAGGACGTTGAGGCCGTCACTGCCCGGTGCCCGGTGACTCGTCGTCGGTGGCCTCGGCGAGCGAGTCGTAGGCCCGGGCGAAGCCCTCCGCCCCGAGCAGCAGCGCGTCCCGCTCCTCCGGGCTCATGGCCTTGGTGACACGCCCGAGCGCCCGGGCGCGCGCGCCGGCCAGGTCGGAGAGGACCGAGCGGCCCGCGGGGGTGAGTTCCAGCAGGGTGGCGCGGCGGTTGTCCGGCGCGACCTCGCGCGTGATCAGACCCGCGGCCGTCAGCCGGTCGCTGATCCGGCTGGCGGTGGAGGGGGGCACACCGAGCGCCTCTCCGAGGGCGGTGACCTTGGCGCCCCCGAGGTGGTCCAGTGACTGCAGGGCACGCAGATGGGACGGGGAGACGTTCTCCTCCATGTCGCTCAGCACGCCGACGCTCAGCTCCAGGAGGCCCCGCAGGGCGTGCTCCAGACGGTCGGCGAACGGCGGCCCGATCCCGTCGTCGGTCCGACGCGGGTCTCCAGGCACGGCGCTCCCGACTGGTTCACCCATGATCACACGGTCCCACTCGTGCTCGACGTTCGGCGACCGCGGCCACCGGTCCCGACGACGTGCATCATGCACGACCACTCGGTCCGCACGACAAGGCTTCGCGCGGCACGGTCGCGTCGCGCCGCTGTCAGCCCCCGCCTCCCGCCCAGCGCCGGCGAGGGCGAACGCCATGGCCACCAGCGCGCTCGCGGCCGCGCCCCGCCGGTGCTCCCGGTCGACCAGCGCCAGCCCGACCATGCTCGCGGCGTGCACGCCGTCCATGGCAGCGCCGAACCTCGTCAAGACCCGACACGACACCGCCAGACTCGCCAGTCCTTGCACGAGGTGCCGCGCGCCGAGCACTCGGACGACGGCGACCACCCGGGTGCCCGAGGCTCCCCCGTCCACCCGGGCGACCAGGGCCGCCGGTCGCAGGACCAGCGCGCCGCCGTAGACGACGTGCGCGCGAGGACCCCGTCCGAGCGTGGTGACCGCCCGGTCATCCCCGACCCCGCCCAGCCCGTCGACCGAGACCGCGGACGCCGACGAGCGCGACGGAGACCGCCTTGGCCGCGGCGGCGCCGACCAGTGCGCGGCGGTGCTCCGAGGCCCAGGTCTGCGGGTCCCTCGACCAGGCCTCGTCGTCGAACGGGCCGTGTGCCCCCGCTTCGACCTCGGCGTCGCCGCGGCTCGTCGACGTTGGAGCCGCGCCGGGGCAGGTCGGCCCGGGTCTGCTGCCCGGCCACCCCGTAGCGCCCGAGGTAGAGGTCGACGATCTTGGGCGCCAGCCGCTCCCCAAGGATCG
>JAVXWR010000695.1:0-3319 GCA_032230725.1 Actinomycetota bacterium | reverse complement strand
GGTGGGGCAGGTCGGATTCGAACCGACGGCCTAACGGATTATGAGTCCGCTGCTCTACCGCTGAGCTACTGCCCCCATGCGGCCGACCCCGCCGCCTCGCCCGGTCGTGAACCGCGCGCAGGAGCCTACGGCGACCGCGGTGCGCGTGGCCGACCACCTCGGGGAGGGCCCGGCCGGACCGCTCCCCCGGTCGGGCCCCCGCGCGCGTCCCGGCCACGCCGTCGTGCACGACGTTCTCGTGACGACCCGTCCCCAGCACTGGACAGGGAAGCGATCGGCACCGGACCATCGGGAGAGCGTCACCGCCACGCTCCACGGGAGGCAGACATGCGACTGGGCCGCCGACTCACCGCCGGGATCGCCGAGGACCCGCCCGCACCGACTCCCACCGCGCCGGACCGGGCGCCCACCGCGGACGCCCCCACCGAGGCGACAACACCCGCCGTCGGGACCCCGGCGCCGGCGCGCACCCCGGACCCGGCCGTCTCGAGGACCTGATCGCCGGCTCGTTCGGGGGACGCGCCCTGTTCGGACGGCGGGCCGACCGCCCCGAGCCCGACGTGCCGGCCGACCGGCCCGCCCTGCCCGGGTGGAAGATCGCGTACCCCATGCTCGCCTCCGACGGCAGCGCCGTCGGCTTCAACGGCGTGGCGCTCGGCCGCAGCCAGGTCTACGGCACCGTCGCGGAGGCGGTGTGCGTCCAGTCCTCACGCCACCGGTGCCCCTCGACATGGTGCGACTGCGGCTTCTACTGCTTCCACGAGGCCGAGGCCGCCCGTGCGCTGGCCTGCGACGAGCAGTACGAGCGCAGCGTCCTGCTGGAGGTCCTCGCCTCCGGGCGCTACGTCTCCTACGAGCTCGGGCTGCGCTACCAGCGCCAGACGGTGCGCTCGGTGCGGGTCGGGCGCTGCCGCTGCGGACGGACGGCGGCCGCGCTCGACGACGTCGGGGGCGGGATCGTCGGGTGGCGTCGGCTCGAGCCGGTGTGCCGGGAGTGCGCGGGGCGTCGTGCCGTGCTCTCCCTGGACACGTTCGGGTCGCTCGCGGGCGTGCCGGTCTCGGGCGACGAGGGCGGCGGGTACGCGCCGATGGGTCCGCTGGCGCCGCTCGACCCCGCAGATCGTGAACGACGGTTCTCGGACGTCGAGCGTCAGGAAAGTCCCCCTGTCGGCATGCTCGGCCCCACCCCTGACACCGTCCTGGCCCCCGAGGCCGAGATCCCCCTCCTGACCGCCGAGGTCACCCTCCTCCAGGCCCGTCTCGACGAGCTGCAGCGACGACTCGGACGGCTCACCGACCGCCCGTAGCGCCCGGTCGTCGGTCGGGTGCGGTAGAGATGGCGGCGTGACGGCGACCGGCTCCAGTGCTGACCACGGCCTCCTGCTCGGTCCGTTCCTGCGACACGTGGGGACGACGACGGCGTCGGTGTGGGTCGAGACCGCGGCGCCGGGGGAGGTCGAGGTGCTCGGCCACACCGCGCGCACCTTCACCGTGCAGGACCAGCACTACGCCCTCGTCGTCGTGCGCGATCTCGAGCCGGGCACCTGCCGGACCTACGAGGTGCACCTCGACGGCGAGCGGGTGTGGCCGCTCGAGCACTCCGGGATGCCCGCGAGCCGCATCCGGACCCGCGCCACCACCGACATCGTCGCGAACCCGGCCCGGCAGCGGATCGTGTTCGGGTCGTGCCGCTATCCCCCGACCGGCGACGAGCAGCTGGAGCGCGAGTACGGCGTCGACGCGCTCGACGCCTACGCCGCGCGGCTGCTCGCCCGCATGCGCGACATCGGGTCGGACGCTGCGGCGGCCGCCGAACTGCCCGACGCGCTCTGCCTGCTCGGCGACCAGATCTACGCCGACGAGACGACCCCCCGGACCCAGGAGTGGATCCGGGAGCGCCGGGGCGGGGACGGGGGCGCGGGCCTGGAGATCGCGGACTATCCCGAGTACGCCCACCTCTACGCGGAGAGCTGGTCGGACCCCGAGCTGCGCTGGCTGTTCTCGACGGTGCCGACCTCGATGATCTTCGACGACCACGACATCCGCGACGACTGGAACACCTCGTTGGCCTGGCGCGAGGAGATGGCGGGCCAGGACTGGTGGGCCACCCGGATCCGGGCAGGCCTCGCCTCGTACTGGGTCTACCAGCACCTCGGCAACCTCGACCCGGACACGCTGGCCGGCGATGAGCTCTACCAGGCGGTGATGGCGGCCGACGGCGACGTCTGGCCGCTGCTCGAGGCGTACGCGGCGCGCGCGGACGCGGCGGTGGGCCAGCCCGAGGGCGTCCGGTGGAGCTACCGCTGGGACCTGGGGCGCACCCGGCTGCTGATCGTCGACTCGCGCTGCGGTCGGGTGCTCAACGCCCAGGACCGCCTCATGATCAACGACGACACCTTCACCTGGATCGAGCAGCAGGCGAGCGAGGACCCGCAGCAGGTCGACCACCTGCTGCTGGGCTCGTCGATCCCGTGGCTCATGCCGCCCGCGGCCAGCCAGGTGCAGATGATGAACGAGCGGTCCGCGGCCGCCGGGAGCCGGCTCGCCGAGAAGCTGCGCCAGGCCGTGGACCTGGAGCACTGGCCCGCGTTCCGGGCCTCGTTCGACCGGCTGGCCCGCCTCGTCGAGCGCGTCGGCTCGTCGTCGTCGGCCCCGCAGACGGTGTGCGTGCTCTCCGGGGACGTGCACCACAGCTATGCGGCGCGCGCCGGGTTCGCGACGCCGACGCGCTCCCGCGTCTACCAGCTGACCTGCTCGCCGGTGCGCAACGGCGTCCCGTGGTTCATGGAGTACGTGTTCGACGCCGGGTGGACGCGTCCCGTCGTCGGGGCGGTACGCCGGCTCGGGCGCTGGTGGGGCGTGCCCGACGATCCCGTCGCGTGGGACCCGATCGGCGGCCCGTGGTTCGGCAACGCCGTGGCGACGTTGGAGATCCACGGCCGCTCCGCCCGGGTGCGCTTCGAGCGCTCCGGGCGGGACGGCACGCTGGACGGGATCGCGGACCTGCCGTTGTCCTGACGGGTGCGGCTGCCGCCGCGGCTCAGGCCGCAGCGGGCGCCCGACGACGACGGGTGCGGCGCGGTAGCAGGAACGCACGCCGCCACAGCGCCGTGCCCGGCCCCTTGACCATGTCCACCTCGTCGAGGAAGCCCACGATCTTCTCCCCGGCCCACCGGATCATCTCCTGGTAGTGCGGGTTCGCCAGGGCCTCGCGCCGCCCGCGCGTCGGGTCGATGCCCACCGAGGAGTAGACGCCCGGGTGGATGAGGCTGCGGACGATGAAGAAGCTGACGAAGGCCGTCACGAAGCGGTGGTAGGC
>JAVXWR010000692.1:0-3952 GCA_032230725.1 Actinomycetota bacterium | reverse complement strand
TGCGCCGCGGGGATGGTCGAGGCCGGCAAGCAGTTCCGCCGCGTGAACGGGCATCTGCACCTGAGGGCGCTGCGCGCCGCGTTGGAGCGGCACACCGCTGAGGCTGTCGGACCGAACCGCTACGGTCCCGCCGAGACCGCAGCCTGATCATCGGACCGCCACCGAAAATCCACGAGGCTCGGGACATCCTCTTGCCGCGAGTGTGCGACGCCGAGTGCACGACAGGGTGCGGCTGGCATGCACCACCGTAGGCTAGTCAGGTGAACCGGGTGGTAGACGGTGACGTTTCGTGACTTCATACAGCTCATACAGCCGTCACCCCCGGCGGCGCCTCGCCCCACCGTCTCGTGAGGAGCACCCCGATGACGCAGCAGATGCCCCCCGCCTCCCCCGAGCAGCCCTTGCCGCAGACCTACGGCGCCGCCCCGCAGGCCCCTGGCATGCAGGCCCCGCCGCCGGCGCAGGGGACCAATGTCATGGCGGTCCTCGCGATCGTGTTCGCGTTCGTGTTCTCGCCGCTGGGGATCGTGTTCGGGTTCTCGGGCGCAAGCAGACCGCTCGTACCGGCGAGGGCGGCCGTGGGCTGGCGACGGCCGGCCTGATCCTGAGCATCGTGTTCCTGGTCGTCGGCATCGTGACCGCGGTCGTGGTGGGCGTGCTGGCGGCGAACATGACCTCCTCGGTGGCCAGCGACCAGGTCGCGGCCCAGATCGTCGCCCAGTCCGGCGGTCGGGTCTCCGACGTCAGCTGCCCCGGGTCGCTGCCCGCGCAGGTCGGCGCCGAGTTGACCTGCTCCGGCAGCGTCGACGGCGCCCCCAGCCAGCTCAAGGCCACCGTCACCTCGGTCGACGGCGGCACCGTCGCGTTCAACTTCACCCAGGTCGGCTGACCCAGACAGCAACGGCCCGCCGGGGCGGTCAAAGGTGAGCCAGCTGGCAACGGTGTAGGCGGCGGAGCGTTCAGGGCGTCGCGGGGTGTGGTCCCAGCGCCGCGTGGTGCGGGGGTCGCAGTGCCCGGCGAAATCCTGGACATCCCGGATGGCCGCGCCGGCGTCGAGGGCCAGGTGATGGCGGTGTGGCGCAGGAGTGCGGGGAGAGCTCCGCCCCGCGTCAAGCCGAGCGATCAGGTTGTCGATCATGAGCGCGGCGGCGGCGATCGTGAAGTAGCACAGCGCACCGGAGGGCAGCCTCCCGCGATGGACCGGAACGCTCCGGTCGCCAAGGCCGTCGGCCTACTGGGTTCCTTCACGGTCACGTCCGTGTGCTCGCTGGTGATAGGCGACAGGATGCTGATGATCGCTCCGAGCGCTCCCGTGTCGCGAGACAGATCGGGATCGGACCGCCTGCCCCGGCGAGCCTGGCCCGAATGGGCGAGTG
Organism: Actinomycetota bacterium; assembly: GCA_032230725.1. Taxonomy (GTDB): domain Bacteria; phylum Actinomycetota; class Actinomycetes; order Mycobacteriales; family Pseudonocardiaceae; genus Actinomycetospora. Next base: position 2,576 of record JAVXWR010000692.1, on the reverse strand, counting down.
GCAGTCAGCGCGAGAAGCCGACGAGCAGCGCGCAGACGAGCAGGCCGGGACCGAGGCCGGTGAGATACTTGGCGATCAGCTCTTAACTTGCCGAGTCTCCTCGGCCTCGGTCCTCGACACCCCGAGAGTGACCGAGTGTTACAGAGAAGAGTCTACAACTCCACCTGTTTGGACTAGCTTCGTGCTCAGGGGCGGCGCGTCCACCGCCCACGGTGAGGCCCAACCCTCGCGATCGGAGGCACACCATGGCCAGGATGATGATCGACTGCCGCGACATGCCGAGCGACAGCAACTGCACGCTCGCCATCGCGGGCGACCACATCGAAGACTTGCTCGACGCCGCGACCCAACACGCGGTCAGCAAGCACGGCCACGAGGATGGCCCGGAACTACGGGAGGGCATTCGGGGCGGTCTCAAGCCGGTCGAGTCCGCGATGGCCTGAGGGCGCTTCAGGAGCGAGGGCGACGAGCTTTGCGGTGAAGCCGAAGCCGTTTGTCGTCGCCTTTGCGGTGCCTGTCGCGCATCAGGCGACGACAGCGCTGGCCGCCCTCGCCACTCGTCGTCGTTCGGCCACAAGTAGCCGCTTACGGCTGGCATGTTGCACGTTGGGTCAGCGGCCGAACACCACGGTAGGTGATGTACCGATGTCCACCGCGTGGCAGGAAAACAACGATGTGGACGTGACCGCGCGGGGAGACCCTATCGAGCTGCTCGTGGTGGCCAACGGCGAATTCGCGCGGCGGCTGCGACTTGTTCGCTCCGACGATTGGCGGCGACCAACGCCGTGTTCCGAGTGGGACGTCCGCGCCCTGGTCAACCACGTCGTCGGCGCCAATGTTCGCTATCAGCTGTTGTTGCGCGGCGCACCGACTGCGCAAGTCGAGGCGACGCGCACCGTCGATCACCTTGGCGACGACGCTGTGGCGTCGTTCGTCGCGACGGCGGATCAGGTCGTCGGGTGTTTCCGCGAGGACGGGGCGCTCGACCGCATCGCTCGTCACGTGACCGGCGATCGAACCGGGCGCGACCTGTTGTCGATGCGGACCCTCGATGCGGCGGTCCACGGCTGGGATCTCGCTCGCGCGATCGGTGTGGACGAGACCCTCGATGCCGAACTCGTGGCCGTACTCCTCGCCGACACGGTCGATCTCGATCTCGGCCCTCAACAACGCGCGTTCGCGCCGGCGGACACCGTCCTTCCGCGCGACGCGTCACCACAGGATCAGCTGCTCCACTGGCTGGGTCGCCACCGCTGCGTCTCCGAGGGGGTCCGATGAGCGACACGAAGCAGTTCCTCGACGAGATGATGCCACGTATTCATGAGGCCGAGACGGCGCTGCATAACGGTGACGCCGGACGTCGCTTCGAGATATGGTCGCACACTGACCCGGTCACCGTCTTCGGCGCTGTCTATAATCCGATCGGGTGGGCCGAGGTCGGCCCCATGTTTGAGAAGCTCGCTGCGAGCTTCTCGGACTGCCACTCGTGCGAGTGGGAAGTGGTCGCCGCTGATGTAGGCGAAGACTTCGCGTATCTGCTCGCGATCGAACGGACGACCGCTTCGGTAGGCGGCTCCGAACCCACGCCGTACATGCTCCGCAGCACGACGATCTTCCGGCGCGAGGACGGTGAGTGGAAGATCGTGCATCGCCACGCCGATCCGATCGACCAGTCCGCGGAGTTGCTTGCGCGTCTCCATCGCGACCAATAGGCTTCCGGGCGCTGCGTCGTGCCGCTCAGGCCAGCGTATCCCGTCGCGAGACCGACGCGGGCTGCAGATCAGCGCCGCCACCAGCCAGCTGCCGGACGCGGTCACCGTGATGGACCCCTTCCATGTCGTCCACCTCGCCGCCGGGAAGCTCGACCAGTGCCGCCAACGCGTCCACAGGACACTCTTGGCCACCGCGGCCGCACCGGAGACCCGCTCTACCGGGTCCGGCGCACCCTGCATACCCGGCTCGCGCTGCTCACCGACCGCCAGCGCACCCGACTCGAAGCGGTGTTCGCCGCCGAGGAACACGTCGCGGTCGCGGTGACCTGGTGGGTCTACCAGCAACTCATCGACGCCTACGGCCAGCCCGATCCGACCCGCGGGAAGACCCGGCTCACCGAGGTGATCGATACGTTGCGCCGCGCAGTCCCAGCCGGCGTGGAGGAACTCGCGACCCTCGGACGCACGCTGCACCGACGGCGCGACGACGTCCTGGCCTACTTCACCCACCAAGCCTCGAACGGCCCCACCGAAGCGATAGTAAGAAGCTCAGTTCCTGAGGAACGGCGCGTCAGGCGGGCTCTGGGGGACGCCCTCCTGATGCAGTGAACGGGCTTCGAATCCCACGCATCGAGGAGGACGTCCGTGTCCAAAGCTACTGGCCTGACCCGCGGCGACCGCAACCGCAATCGTCGACTCGAGCGACTCCGGACGCTCGTGCCGAGGACCAACGCCGTGCTCGGAATCGACCTGGCCGACAAGAAGCAGGCCGCGGCGCTGACCGACCACGACTCCCGGGTACTTGCCCGGAAACGGATGGTCTGCCGGGCCTGGCAGCTGGGACCGTTGCTCGACGGGACGGCC
>JAVXWR010000688.1:0-5376 GCA_032230725.1 Actinomycetota bacterium | reverse complement strand
CGGATCGGTGGTGACGCTCGAGGTAGGTGCCTCCGGCTCGTGAGCAGAAAGTGTCGCTATAGCGACACTTTCTGCTCACGAGCCGGAGGCACCTACCTCGAGCGTCACCACCGATCCGTTCGCGTCCACCACGACCTCGGCCCCGCCCGGGACCGCGCCGGCCACGATCCGCCGGGCGATCGGCCGCTCCACCTCGCGGGCCACGACCTGGCGCAGCCCTCGCGCCCCGGACTTCGGGTCCGCCCGGCCCGCGAGCACGGCGAGCGCCTCCGGGGTCACCCGCAGCGTCACGTCCTGGGTCGCCAACCGTTCGCGGGTCGAGGTCAGCAGGAGCTCGACGACCTGCTCGAGCCGCTCCCCCGAGAGCGGCCGGAAGAGCACCACGTCGTCGATGCGGCCCAGGAGCTCCGGGCGCAGCGAGCGCCGCAGGACCGTCATCACCGGCTCCCGCGCCGCCTCGACATCGTCGCCGGCCACCTTGAGCTCCGCCGCCGCGAGGTTCGACGTCATGATCACCACGGTGTCGGTGAACGACGTCGTCCGCCCGTGCGTGTCGGTGAGCCGGCCCGCGTCGAGGATGCCGAGCAGCACGGCGACCACGTCCCCGTGCGCCTTCTCGATCTCGTCGAAGAGCACCACGCTCGACGGCCGGCGCCGCACCGCCTCGGTCAGCTCGCCCGGTCGGTCGTGCCCGATGTAGCCGGGCGGGGCGCCGGTGAGCCGCGAGACGGTGTGCGCCTCGGCGAACTCCGCCATGTCGAACCGCACCAGTCCGGCGTCGGACCCGTGCACCGCGGACGCGAGCGCCCGCGCGAGCTCGGTCTTCCCGACCCCGGTCGGCCCCACGAACAGCAGCGACGCGATCGGCCGGCCCGGGTCGGCGAGCCCCGCCCGCCCGGTCAGGACCGCGTCGACGACCGTCGCCACCGCCGGGTCCTGCCCGACGACCCGCGACCTCACCCTGACGTCGAGGTCCAGCAGGCGGGCGCGGTCGTCGTCGGTGAGGTCGGCGACGGGCAGACCGGTGGTGTCCGCGACCACCTGCGCGACGTCGTTCGGCGTCACCGTCGGGGTGTCGGTTCCGCCCTGCTCCGAGCTGCGGGTGCGTACCCGCGCGGCCGCGCGGTCCAGGGCGTCGAGGGCCTTGTCGGGCAGCCGGCGGTCGTGCACGTGCTTCGTGGTCAGCTCGACGGCGGCACGGCGCGTCGCGGGCGGCAGCACGACGCGGTGGTGCGCCTCGTAGCGGGCGACGGTCCCGTTCAGCACGGCGAGCGCCTGCTCCGGGGTGGGCTCCTCGACGGTGATCGTCGCGAGCCGGCGGGCGAGCGCGGCGTCCGGCTCGACGTGGCGGCGGTACTCCGCGGTCGTCGTCGCCCCGATGAGGCGCAGCTCGCCGCGGGCCAGGGCGGGCTTGAGCATCGACGCCGCGTCCATCGTGCCCTCGTGCCCGGCGCCCGCCCCGACGATCATGTGCAGCTCGTCGACGAACAGCACGACGTCGGGATGGGAGGCCTCGCGCAGCACCCCGCTGAGCCGCTCCTCGAACTCGCCGCGGTACTTCGTCCCCGCCACCATGCCGCCGAGGTCGACCGACACGATCCGCACGCCCTGCAGCGCCGCCGGGACGCGGCCCTCGACGACGCGCGCCGCGATCCCCTCGACCACCGCGGTCTTCCCGACGCCGGGCTCACCCAGCAGCACCGGGTTGTTCTTGCTGCGGCGCGCAAGCACCTCCACGACCTGCGCGATCTCGGCGTCCCGCCCGATCACCGGGTCGAGCCGGCCGGCGCGGGCGTCGGCGGTGAGGTCGTGGCCGTGCCGGTCGAGCGTGGGGGTGCGCCGTGGCGGGCGGGAGGGACCGGGTCCCGACGCCGGGTCGGTGCGGGTCGCGCCGTCCGCGCGCGACCCCGGCTCGCGCCGCTGGTCCTCGCGGTCGTCGTCGCGGCCGGGATCGCCGAAGAGCAGGCCGAGGTCGAGGTCGACGAGCCGGCCCACGAGCCCCTCGAGCAGTGAGTCCGCGGGACGGCCGCGGTCCTCGTCGTGGGAGTCGGGCACGGAGACCTCCTGGGGAACGGGTGTTCCTCCCAGAGTGCCCGTCCGCGGCCGCGCGTGCCCGTCCGTATCGCCGGTAAGCGCACCCCCCGTCCGCGAGGGGCACAGGGCGCAGCCCGCGGGGCCCGCCGGCGTGCCTGGCGTGCTCGTGATCATGGCGGGCTCTGCGCACGCCACGCCGAGGGGCACATCAGGCAGCCCAGCGGGCCGCCACACCTGCCTGACGTGCTCCTGATCATGGACGGAAGCCCCCGATGCGCACGCTCAGTCCGAGGCCGCCGCCACGAGCCGCGCGTACGGCCCACCTGCCGCCAGCAGCGCCGTCGGAGGCCCGAGCTCGACGATCTCGCCGTCGGCCATCACCGCGACCCGGTCGGCCCGCGCGGCGGTGTGCAGCCGATGCGCGATCGCGATCACCGTGCGCCCCGCCAGCACCTGGTCGAGCGCGCCCTCGGTGCGGCGGGCCGAGGCGGTGTCGAGCAGCGAGGTGGCCTCGTCGAGCACGACGGTGCCCGGGTCGGCGAGCACCACCCGCGCGAGCGCGAGCTGCTGGGCCACCGCCGCGGGCACCGTGACGGCCCCGGCGCCGACCGCCGTGTCGAGCCCGGCGGGGAGCGTCGCGACCCACTCCCCCAGCCCGACGAGTGCCAGGGCCGCCCGCAGGTCGTCGTCGGCGAACGCCCCGGCCGGCAGCAGCAGGTTGTCGCGGACCGACCCGGTGAACACGTGGTGCTCCTGGGTCAGCAGCAGCACCTCGCCGCGCAGCGTGTCGTCGTCGAGGCCGGCGACGTCGCGGCCGTCGAGGCGCACCGAGCCCGACGTCGGGGCCGAGATCCCGGCGACGAGCCGGGCCAGCGTCGACTTCCCCGCCCCGGACCCGCCGAGCACCGCGAGCCGTTCGCCCGGCGACACGGTCAGGTCGACCCCACGCAGCACCGGCCGGTCGGGCCGGTAGGCGAACCGCACCGCCTCGAGGTGCAGCCCCCGCTCGCCCGCGCGCGGCGCCGGAACGCGCCCGGGGCCCACGTCGGGAACCCGCACCCCCAGCACCCGGCGCAGTGCCACGACCGCGACCATCAGGTCCTCCACCCACCACAGGGCGGTGTCCAGCGGGGTGGCGAGGGCCTGGACGTAGACGACCATCGTCGTCACCTCGCCCAGCGACACGAGCCCGGCGGCGTGGGCCCACGCCCCCAGCGCGAGTGTCGCCGCGAGGGGCAGCACGTGGGAGATTTCCAGCCACGGCGTCCACCGGACGTGCAGCGCCCGCAGGTCCCGCTCGCGGTCCACCCCGGCGACCAGCGCCGCGTCGTCGCCGGCCACCCGGCACTCGACGAGCCCGAGCGCGTCGAGGGTGCGGGCCCCCGCGGCCGACTCGTGCACCCGCGACGCGAGCCCCGCCCAGGTGTCGAGCATCCGGGTCATCGCACCGGGCAGGAACCGCCACAGCCACCGCGTCGGGAGCACGACCGTCGGGACCGCCACCAGCAGCGCGAGCGCGAGCAGTGGCGACGTCGCCACCATCGCGACGACCGTGAGGACCACCGTCACCACCGCGGTGAGGATCTCGGGCACGCCCTGGCGCAGTGCGGAGTCGACGCGGTCGAGGTCGGTGGTGGCGCGCGAGAGCAGCGCGCCGGTACCGACCGACTCCACCGTCGTCAGCGGGAGGGCCAGCGCGCGGTCGACGAGGCCGGTGCGGTTGGCGGCGAGCAGCTCCTCGCCCAGCACGCCGGCCCGCCACCGCGCGGAGCGGCGGAGCACGGTCGCGACCAGGAGAGCCGCGGCGAAGGCGAGCGCGAGCGCGTCGATCCGGGCGGTGGACCGTCCGCCGCGGGCGACCTCGTCGACGAGCTGGCCCAGCAGCTGCGGACCGGCCAGGCCGGCGCCGGTGGCCGCGAGGAAGCACGTCGTCGTGGCCACGACCTGCCGGCGGTGGACGCGGAGCACCCCGCGGGCCCACACCCAGGCCTCGCGGGGGGTCGCGTAGTCGAGGACGGCGGTCACGGGGTGCTCTCCTCGAGGGTGCGGGTGAGGTCGACGAGGTGGTCGGCGACGTGGCGCCACGGCGAGCCCTGGGTGAGCACGACCGTCGTGCGGCCGCGGCGCAGCCCGGCGACCCGGGCCGCGATCCACGCCTCGGTGTGGGCGTCCACCGCGGAGGTGGGCTCGGCGAGGACGAGGACGTCGGCGTCGGTGAGCAGCACCCGGGTCAGCGCCAGGCGCTGCCGCTGGCCGCCCGAGACCTCGCGGCCGCGCTCGCCGAGGTGCTCGTCGAGCCCGTCCGGGAAGCCCTCGACGATCTCGGTCGCCGCGGCCGCGTCGAGTGCGGTCCCGACGTCGAGGCCTCCGTGCACGACGAGCTCGTCACGCAGCCGTCCCGAGAACCACAGGTCCTCGGGGTGCGCGTGGACCACCCGCGGCGGAGCGTGGCGAGCTCGACCCGGTCGACCGGCACCCCCGCGACGTGTGCCGGGACGGTGGCGCCGGGGAAGCGGGCGAGCCGGGCGGCCAGCGCGGCGGCGGCCGGTCCGGCGTCGACGACGGTGAGTGCCCCGGCCGGGGCGAGCAGGCCGGTGACCGGGTCGTGCAGGTCCGGGGCACCGGGCGGGAGGCCGACCGGGGCGGCCGGCGGGTCCAGCAGCGGGCGCAGGCCGAGCAGCCGCACGACCCGTCGGGCCCCCGCGAGGGCGGCCGCCAGCGAGCCCGCCGTCTCCGTCGCCGTGGTGACCGGGACGACGAGGAAGGCCGAGGCCCCGTACACCGCGACCAGCTCTCCGGGGCCGATCGTGCCGGCCACGGCCAGCCGGGCCCCGAGCCAGGTGATGACGACGAGGACCGCGCCGGGCAGCAGCACCTCGGCAGCGGCGAGCCAGGCGATGCTGCGCGCGACGAGGACCCCGGCGGCCCGGACGCGGGCCGTCGCCTCGCCGGCTCGCGCCGCGAACCGAGCCTCGCCGCCGACCCCGCGGAGGATCCGCAGCCCGGCCACGATGTCGGCGGCCAGCGCGTTCACCGCGGTCAGCTCCTCGCGCTGGTCGTCGAGGTGGCGTTGCAGCGGCGCGAGCAGCGGTGACGGTGCGCTGGGTGGCCGACGCGGCGTGCAGCCACATGCCGTGCGCGAGGAAGTCGAGCGCTCCTCCGCTCGCCATCTGCGCGAGCCCGAGGGCGACGACGAGCGCGACGTCGCGGGTCAGGGCCCCGGTGTCGCCGTGTGCCACCCCCGCGTCGACGGCCGCGCCGACGACCAGCGGGATCACCGCGCCGGGCACCAGCCAGAGGGTGCCGACGAGGACGGTGGCCGTCGCGAGCCACGGGCGGGAC
>JAVXWR010000676.1:0-3883 GCA_032230725.1 Actinomycetota bacterium | reverse complement strand
GACCGGGTCGTCAGCACGCTCGTCGCGAAGGGCCGCTTCGACGCCGCCACCGAGCTCGCCGAGCACCTGCCGATGGCCGTGGTCTCGCAGCTCGTCGGGCTCGGGGAGACCCACCGCGACAAGATGCTGGAGTGGGCGGCGGCCATCTGGGAAAAGCAGGGTCCGGCCAACCAGCGCTTCCACGACGCGACGCCGCAGGTCGAGGAGTTCCTCGCCTTCGCCCAGCACGACGCCGTCCCCGGCAACATCGATCCCGACGGCTGGGCCGCGCACCTCTACCAGGCGGCGGACCGGGGCGAGATGCCCCGCGAGAAGTGCCCGGTGATGATGCTCGACTACGTCACGCCCAGTCTCGACACCACGATCCTGGGGATCACCTCGATGATCGCGCTGTTCGCCGCGCATCCCGACCAGTGGGATCTGCTGCGCGCCGACCGCACGCTGATCCCGCACGCGATCAACGAGTCGCTGCGCATGGAGACCTCGGTCCCGCAGTTCACGCGCGTGCTCACCGAGGACCACGAGATCGACGGGGTGCCGCTGCCCGCCGGGAGCCGGGTGGCGCTGCTCTACGGCTCGGCCAACCGCGACGAGCGCAAGTACCCCGACCCGGACCGCTTCGACATCACCCGCCGGCCCTCGGACCACCTCGCGTTCGGTCGCGGTGAGCACGTGTGCGTCGGCATGCACCTCGCGCGGCTGGAGATGTCCACGCTGCTGGGGCGCCTCGCCGACGACGTCGAGCGGTTCGAGATCATGGACGCGGTGCCGCTGCTCAACAACGGTCTGCGCGGTTTCGCCCGCCTCGAGGTGACCGTCTCCTGAGGCTCACTTCCAGCGGCGCATCAGGTCCATCGCGGTCATGTCGCGGCGCGAGAGCGTGAAGTCGGTGATCGCGAGGTTCTCGGCGAGGCGTCCGGGGTCGGCCGACTTCGGGAACACGACGATCCCGCGCTGCAGGTGCCAGCGCAGGATCACCTGCGCCGGGGTGCGTCCGACCCGCTCGGCCACGCGTCGCGCCGTCGGGTGGGACACCAGCCGGCCCTCGCGCAGCGGCCCCCACGACTCCGTCGTGATCCCCCGGCGCCGGTGGTAGCGCCGCATGGCGCGGTGCGGGGTGCGCGGGTTGACCCGGATCTGGTTGACCGCGGGCACGACGCCGGTCGCGTCGACCAGCTCGTCGATGCCGCGCCGGTCGAAGTTCGACACCCCGACCGAGCGGACCCGCCCGTCGGCGCGCATCGACTCGAACGCCCGCCAGGTCTCGACGTCGGCCTCGCCCGGCCGGTGGACGAGGAACAGGTCGACGTGGTCGGTGCCCAACCGGCGCAGGCTCTCGTCGAGCGCTCGCTGCGCCTCGTCGTACCCGTGCCGGTCGTCGTCGAGCTTCGTCGTGATCCAGACGTCCTCACGGGGGATCCCGGCCTCGCGCAGGCCCTGTCCGACGCCCGCCTCGTTGCCGTAGCCCTGCGCGGTGTCGACGTGGCGGTAGCCCAGCTCGAGGGCCGTGCGGACGAGGTCGGCCGTGTCGTCGGGAGGCACGTGGTAGACGCCGAGCCCGAACTGCGGGATCGACGAGCCGTCGTTGAGTGTCACTCGCGGGGTGTCATCCATCAGAATCCGATGATGACCGAGGACCTCGACGTCGTCGTCGTCGGCGTGGGGTTCGCCGGGCTCGCCGCCCTCCACCTGCTCCGCGAGCGGGGGCTGCGCGTGCGCGCCTACGACGATGCGGGCAACGTCGGGGGCAGCTGGTGGTGGCACGCGTACCCGGGCGCGCACCTCGACACCGAGGGCCGCCTCTACCAGTACCTCTTCTCCGAGACGCTCTACCGCGACTGGGGCTGGAGCGAGCGCTACCCGGCCGGCTACGAGGTGCAGCGCTGGCTGCGGTTCGTGGCTGACCGCCTCGACCTGCGCCGTGACATCACGCTCTCGACCCGGGTGACCACGGCCGTCCCCGACGGGGCGGGCTGGGCGCTCACCACCGACCGCGGGGAGACCGTCCGGGCGCGGCACCTCGTGACGTGCACCGGGCGCCGGCCGGTGGAGCCCGACGTCGACGTGGGCGCGTTCGGCGGGCTCGTCGTCCGCACCGCGGCGTGGCCGGAGGACGGGCACGACCTGACGGGGCGTCAGGTCGGGATTCTCGGGACGACGGCCGCCACGGTCCAGCTCGTCCCCTGGATCGCGGACCGGGTGGCGGGGCTCGTCGTCGTGAGCAGCGGGGCGGTGGACGTCGTCCGGCGCGAGAACCCGGTCTTCGGCTGGCAGGAGCGCGAGGCCTACCGCGGACGGTTCGCGGAGCTGCCGGGCGAGGTCGTCGAGCCGGCCGCGGACCGGGCGGCGATGCGGGCGCGGACGAGCGACCCCCGGCTGGTCCCCGACGGGGAGCCGGGCCGGGTCGTCCTCGACGACGGCTACCTCGAGGCGTTCGACCGCGAGCACGTGTCCGTCGTCGAGCGCTCCGACCTCGCCCGCGTGCGGATCGAGGGATTCGAGCTGACCGACGGCGGCGTCGTCGGCCTCGACGTGCTCGTGGTCCCCGACGACTTCGACGCCGGGCCGCCCGCGGTGGAGGGCATCGCCGGGTCGACGACGGACGCACCGGGCCGCCACCACGTCGTCGCGCCCGCCGGGGGTGGCACCGTGTCGTTCGACCTCGCGCGCCGCGTCGAGGCCGTCGTCGCCGAGATCGGGAGCCGGGTGTGACGTTCGAGCTGCGCGCCCTCGGCCACGTCGAGTCCGCGCTCGACCCGGGCGCGGCGCCGAAGCAGGCGGACGAGGGCGCGCCCGACGCCTGGCTCGTCCTGGACCCGTCGCTGCGCGACGCGTGCGCCGACCTCGCGGCGGGCGACGAGCTCGTCGTGCTCACCTGGCTGCACGAGGCCGACCGGGACGTGCAGGTCGTGCAGCCGCGCGACGACCCGGCGCGGCCGCCGACGGGCGTGTTCAGCACCCGCTCCCCCGCGCGCCCGAACCCGATCGGGCTGCACCCGGTGCGGGTCCTCGCCGTCGACGGCACCCGGATTCACGTCGACGCGCTCGAGGCGTTCGACGGCACACCGGTCGTCGACCTCAAGCCCACGCTCGCCCGACGACAGGAGCGATGACCGATGCAGGTGTCGACGCTGACCCGGTATCCCGTGAAGTCGATGCTCGGCGAGCAGCTGGACGAGGCGGTGGTCGGCGCCACGGGGCTGGCGCACGACCGGTGGCGGGCGCTCATGGACCCGACGACCGGCTACGTGTGCACGGCCAAGCACCCGCGGCTGTGGCGGCGGCTGCTGCAGTACTCCGCGGCGGCCGCGGACGACCACGTCCTGGTCACGACGCCGGGCGGTGAGACGCTCGACGCGGACGACCCGCGCCTCGTCGAGACCCTGTCGGCCGACCTCGGGCGGGCGGTGGAGATCCGGGCGCAGCGCCCCGCGGGCTCGTCGGTGGAGCGCCCGGACCCCGAGGACGTGCTGGCGCGGGGGGTGGAGGCCGAGGTCGAGGCCCCCACGCTGGAGATCTCGCAGGGGAACACGGGCGACACGTTCGTCGACCACTCCCCGGTCCACCTGATCACCACGGCGACCCTCGAGCACCTGGGGGTCGAGGCGTTGCGCTACCGGCCCAACCTCGTCATCGAGGCCGATGTGGAACCGTTCGCCGAGAACGGGTGGATCGGACGGGAACTGACCGTCGGCGAGGTGGTCCTGCGACTCACCCTGCCGACGCCGCGCTGCTCGGTACCGACGCTCGAGCACGGTGACCTGCCGCGGAACCCCGACGCACTGCGCCCGCTGCTCACCGGGAACCGGGTCGAGGTGCCCGGGTTCGGGGTGCTGCCGTGTGCGGGGGCGTACGCCGAGGTGGTCCGCGGCGGGACGATCCG
>JAVXWR010000686.1:0-3007 GCA_032230725.1 Actinomycetota bacterium | reverse complement strand
CGTACATCGCGGTGTCGTAGTAGGCCTTCGCGTCGTCGATCGACAGGTTGACGCAGCCGTGCGTCACGTTGCTCGAGCCCTGCGCGGCCGCCGACTTCGGGTTGGCGTGGATGAACTCGCCGTTGTTACTCATCCGCACGGCCCACTGCTCGACGGCGTCGTAGTCGTACTGGCGGCTGACCATCCGCTTGTCGGTGAACTTCTCGGTGACGACGTGGATGCCCGAGCGCGTGGTCCGGTTCGGGTCGGCGTCGACGCCGTAGGAGGCGGGCAGGTCCATCACCTGCTTCCCGTCGCGGATCACGACCATCCGGAAGCTGTTGACGTCGGCCCTGACGATCTGCGAGCGCCCGATCGTGAAGTGGGAGCTCACGTTCTCGCGCCCGAACGCCCCGTCGCCGAGGTCGACCCCGAGCAGCGTGGCGGTGACGGTCACCTTCGTGCCGGAGGTCCAGTACTCCTTCGGCCGCCAGTGCACCCGGGACCCGCCGTCCTGGTCGGGGAGCCACGCCCAGGAGCCGTCGGTGGGCGTCGAGGTCTGCACCGCGAGCGCCCGCTCCGCCGTGGCGCGGTCGGCGACGTGGCCGTCGAACTGGATCTCGATCGGCGCGGCGACCCCGACGGTGCGTCCGTCACCGATGTTGAGGGTGGCCTCGACCTGCGCCCGCGGCGCGACCGTGCGCAGCGTCCCGGAGAGCGGGCTGCTGTGCCCGTCGGTCGCCGTCGCGGTGCCGCTCCAGGCGTAGGTGGTGGCGAAGGCGAGCGGCTCGGACGCGGTCCAGCGCTTGCCGTCCGGGGACAGCGCACCCGGGACGGGCCCGCCGCCGGCCGGCGTCAGCGCCACTCCGGAGAGCCGGCCGTCGGCCAGCGAGACCGACACCGGCGTCGTCGGGGTCACATCGGTGGCGTTCGCGGTGGGCGCATAGACGACGGGCACCGGCGGGGCCGGCGGCGTCGGGTCACCGCCCGTGCCCGGGCCGCCGCCCGAACAGCCCGACGTCAGGGCCAGGGCCGCGACGACGACGGCCAGCAGCACCCGCCCGACCGATCGCTCCGTCGTCCTCACCCGTCCCCGCTCCGCCCGACCAGCTCCCCCGGATGACACAACGACGCCGACCCGAACCGCGTCACTGATGTGTTCCACGTCGCGGAGACGACCTCGGCGACGCCCGACCCGCCGACTCAGTCGAGGGCACATCCGACGAGCACGGGCTCGGGCACGAGGCGCACGCCGAAGGCGTCCTCGACGCGGTCGCGCACGTCGCGGGCGAGGGCCAGGAGCTCCGCCGTCGTGCCGGCGCCGCGGTTCGTCAGGGCGAGCGTATGGCGGGTGGAGACCCGCACTCCGGCACCGGGGCCGGGGTGCCCGCGCGGGACGCCGGCCCGTTCGATGAGGGCGGCGGCGGAGAGCTTGACCCGGCCGTCGGCGGTCGGCCAGGCCGTCACCGGACGCCGGCCCGCGACGGCGGCGCGGCGCGCCACCTCGTCGGCGACGGCGGGTGCGACGACGGGGTTGGTGAAGAAGGAGCCCGCGCTCCACGTGTCGTGGTCGGCCTCGTCGAGGACCATCCCCTTGCCGCGGCGCAGGTCGAGCACGGCCTGCCGGACGGGGGCCAGCGGCGCGCGGCTCCCCGGCTCCACCCCGAGGGTGCGGGCGAGCTCGGCGTAGCGGATCGGCGCGGACAGGCCGTCGGTGCTCAGCCGGAACCGGACGGCGAGCACGACCTCCCGGGCACCGCCGTCATCCCCCGACGCCCCACCGTGCTTGAGCCGGCTCGTCCGGTAGTCCAGGCCGAGCTCCGCGGCGGGAACCGTGACGACGGCGTCCGTGACCCGGTCGTAGAGCGTCACGTCGACGAGCAGGTCGGCGATCTCGACGCCGTAGGCCCCGACGTTCTGCACCGGGGTCGCGCCCGCGCAGCCCGGGATCCCGGACAGGCACTCGAGCCCGCCGAGGCCCGCGTCCACCGTCGCCGCGACCAGCTCGTCCCAGTCCTGCCCGGCCTCGACGCACAGCAGCGCCTCGCCGTCGTGCCGCTCGACGGTGTGCCCCCGGGACTCCAGGTGGACCACGGTGCCGTCGAACCCGTCGTCGCCGACCACCAGGTTCGAGCCGCCCCCGACGACGAGCAGGCGCTCCCCCGCCGCGTCCACCTCACGGACCGCGGCGACGATCTCCTCGCTGCTCCCGGCACGCACGAGCCGTCGCGCCGGGCCGCCCAACCGCAGCGTCGTGAGCGCGGCGAGCGGGGTCGCGGGCGGCGACGCGATCGGGGAGGACACCCGTGCGACGGTAGCCTCCTGCCTCGTGGCCCAGACGATCTCCCACCGCGCCGGGTGGGATGCCGACGCCGAGTCCGTGTACCGCGTGCTGGTCGACGGCGACTACCTGCAGGCACGGCTCGCCGAGCTCGGGGGCAAGGACCCCGCGCTGGTCGAGCGCTCCGTCGACGACTCCGGGGCGCGCCTGAAGCTCCGGCACTCCGTCGACGTCGAGTTCCTGCCGGGGGTCATCAAGCGGTTCACCGGCGGCGACCTGGTGCTCGACCGCGTCGAGACCTGGACCCCCGAGGCCGGCGGCGGCTACCGGGGCACGTTCGAGGTGACCGTGCGCGGGCTGCCCGGCAAGCTCACCGGCAAGCAGTCCCTGCACGACGTCGAGGGCGGGTCGCAGAGCACGGTCGACGGCAGCGCCGAGGTCCCGGTGCCGTTCGTGGCGGGGAAGATCGAGTCGGTGGTCAACGAGCAGGTCGGCGGGCTGCTCGATGCCGAGGACGAGTTCACGCGCCGTTGGTTGGCCGAGCACTAGCGTCAGAACCAGCTACGTCGTCTGCACGCCCCGCGAGGCCCCGGCGTGCGGCACCCGCTCGGCCGGGACGGCCCCGAGCCGGCCCTTCGAGAAGTCCGAGAACGCCGCCAAGACCTCCTCGCGGGTGTTCATCACGAACGGCCCGCTCCACGCGACCGGCTCCCGCAGCGGGCGCCCGCCGAGCAGGACCACCTCGAG
>JAVXWR010000656.1:0-3815 GCA_032230725.1 Actinomycetota bacterium | reverse complement strand
CGGTCTGGAGCAGCCGGTGGGTCCCGACGACGACGTCGACGGATCCGTCGGCCAGCCCGCGGATCGTCGCGTCGGCCTCCTTGCCCGAGGTGAAGCGGGAGAGCCCCTTCACCGTCACCGGGAAGTTGTGCATGCGCTCGGTGAACGTCTGCAGGTGCTGCTGGGCCAGCAGCGTCGTCGGGACCAGGACCGCGACCTGCTTGCCGTCCTGCACCGCCTTGAACGCCGCCCGCACCGCGATCTCGGTCTTGCCGTAGCCGACGTCGCCGGAGACGACGCGGTCCATCGGGACCGCCTTCTCCATGTCGGCCTTGACCTCGTCGATCGCCGACGCCTGGTCCGGGGTCTCGGTGTAGGGGAACGCGTCCTCCATCTCGCGCTGCCAGGGGGTGTCCGGGGCGAACGCGTGCCCGGGCGCGGCCTGCCGGGCGGCGTAGAGCTGCACCAGGCTCGCGGCGATGTCGCGGACCGCCTTGCGCGCCTTCGACTTCGTCTTCGACCAGTCCGAGCCGCCCAGCTTGTTCAGCGTGGGCAGCTCGCCGCCGACGTAGCGGCTGACCTGGTCGAGCTGGTCGGTCGGGACGAAGAGCCGGTCGCTCGCCTGACCGCGCTTGGAGCTCGAGTACTCGAGCACGAGGTACTCGCGCGTGGTGGCGGCCTTGCCGGTCCCGGTGGTCCGCTGGGTCATCTCGATGAACTTGCCAATGCCGTGCTGGGCGTGGACGACGTAGTCGCCCGCCTGCAGCGTCAGCGGGTCGACCGCGTTGCGGCGCTTCACCGCGGCGCGCTTGGTGGGGGTGGATCCGGTGCCGGCCCGGGAGCCCGTGAGGTCGGCCTCGGTGAGCAGGACGAGGCGGCTCTCGGGGGCGACGAAGCCGTCGGCGAGCCGCCCGCGGACGACCGCGATCGCGCCCGGCCGGGGCGTCGCGTCGTCGTCGCCGAGCACCACGGGGACGTCCTCGCCGACGAACTCGCCCAGCTGCTCCACGGCCCGCTGCGCCGTGCCCGTGGCGGGGACGACGACGAGGGCCGCCCCACCCGTGGCCGCGTGGGCCCGCAGGTCGACGGCGGCCTTCTCCCAGTCACCGCGGTAGGACTCCACGCCGGTGAGGCCGGGGCGCAGGACACGGGTGCCGTCTCGGGTGTGTGACTCGTCCTCGAGGTCGGGATCGGTCGCGAGGCTGGAGAGCGTCCACCACGGGTGCCCGGACTCGCGGGACGCGGCGCGCACGACGTCGACGTCGCGGTAGGCCGAGGCCCCGAGGTCGATGGGGGCGCGGCCCTCGGTGGAGTCGGCCGCGACGAGCCAGCTCGCCTCGAGGAACTCCTGGCCGGTGCGCACGAGGTCGGCCGCGCGCCGCTCGACGCGCTCCGGGTGGCAGACGACGACGTGCCCGCCCGGGGGCAGCAGCTGGGGCAGCGTCACCAGGTCACCGGGCAGCAGCGCCGGGATCAGCGACTCCATGCCCTCGGTGGGGATGCCGGCCGCGACCTTGCCGAGCAGCTCGGAGAGCGCCTTGTCGCCGCCGAAGGAGCCGGTGCCGACGTGGGAGCGGGCGAGCTCCGCCGCGCGCTCGCGGACGTCGGCGGTCAGCAGCAGCTCGCGGCACGGCGGCGCGACGACCTCGCTCGGGCGCGCGTTCGCCGAGTCCGGCAGCGAGCGCTGGTCGGCCACGGAGAAGCAGCGCAGCTCCGAGACCTCGTCGCCCCAGAACTCGATGCGCACCGGCGACTCGGCCGTCGGCGGGAAGAGGTCGACGATCCCACCGCGCACCGCGAACTCGCCGCGCTTCTCGACCATCTCCACGCGCGCGTAGGCGAGGTCGACGAGGCGCTCGGTGACGCGCTCCAGCTCGATCTCGGTGCCCTCGCGCAGCACGACCGGCTCGAGGTCGCCGAGCCCGGGCACCAGCGGCTGGATGAGGCTGCGGGTGGCGGCGGTGACGACGAGCAGGCGCCCGTGCGGGTCGGTCCCGGGGTGGGCCAGGCGGCGCAGGATCGCGACCCGGCGGCCCACGGTGTCGGCCCGCGGCGAGAGCCGCTCGTGGGGGAGGGTCTCCCAGCTGGGGAGGTACGCGACCGCGTGCTCGCCGAGGAGGTCCTCGACGGCGGTGGCGAGCTCCTCGGCCTCGCGCTCGGTGGCGCAGACCAGCAGCGCGGTGCGGCCGGCGCCGCCGCGCTCACCGTCGGGATCGGCGCCCAGGGCGGCGGCGAGCAGCGGGCGCAGCGCCGTCGGGCCCTCGACGGCGGCGTCCCGGCCGGCGGCGTCGACGAGCGTGCGCAGACCGGGGTCGGCGAGCAGCGCCGAGGCCAGAGCGGAGAGCGGGGCGAGCCCGGGGGTGGTCAGGAGAGTGTCGGGAGAAGACACCAGAGCCCTTCGCAGAAGCGTGGAGCGAGCGTGCTCCAGTCTACGAGAACACCCCGACAGCCTCGGGCCTTCCCCGGCCGTCGTGGGCGACGATGGGACGCGTGACGCGCGCCGACCCCTCACCCGACCCCGGGCGCCCGGGGTGGTCGGCCGGGCGTCGGCGGCGCGGCGAGCCTCGGGATGATCAACGGGCGAAAACTGACACTAAACGTCAGCAACGAGACTTTTCTGACGCTCCCGAGCCCCCGCCCACCCGGCGCTCCGCCGGCCAGGACGCCGACGACCCCGGGCCGAGGAAGATCACCGTCACCCGCGTCGCCGCGTGGCGCGCGCGCAACCTCACCCGGGCGGGCGCCCGCGCCTTCCACCGCGCGGCCTCGGCCGACGGGGCGGACCGCTCCGGCCTGACCGCGCTGACCTACGCGTGGATGGCGAACTACGCCTCGGACGCCACCCTCGCCGTCGCGCTGGCCAACACGCTGTTCTTCTCCGCCGCCAGCGCCGAGTCCAAGGACAAGGTCGCGCTCTACCTGCTCGTCACCGTGGCGCCGTTCGCGGTGATCGCGCCGGTGGTCGGTCCGCTGCTCGACCGGGTCCAGCGCGGCCGCCGCCTCGCCCTCGCGCTCTCGACGGCGGGCCAGGGCGCGCTCGCCGTCGTGCTCGCGCTGTTCATGGACACCTGGGCGCTGTACCCGGCCGCGCTCGGCATCCTCGTGCTCTCCAAGTCCTTCGGGGTGCTCAAGGCCGCCGTCACCCCGCGGGTGCTCCCACCCGGCATCACGCTGGTCACGACGAACTCGCGCCTCACGGTCTTCGGGATGCTCGCCTCCCTGGTCTTCGGCGGGATCGCGGCCGGCGTCTCGTACCTGGTCGGCTCGCCGGGAGCCGCGTGGCTCACGGCGGCGGTCTGCGCGGTCGGGGTGTGGCTGTGCCTGCGGATCCCACGGTGGGTCGAGGTCACCGCGGGCGAGACGGAGACCGTCCTCATCGCCCGCCCGGGCGCGAACCGGAAGGCGCGGCGCGTCGCGATGAGCGCGCACGTGGTCACCGCGCTGTGGGCCAACGGCTCGATCCGCGCCCTGACCGGCTTCCTCACGCTGTTCGCGGCGTTCGTCGTCAAGCACGAGACCGAGGGCACGCCGGGCCGTCAGCTGCTGCTGCTCGGCGTCGTCGGGGCGGCGGCCGGCGTGGGCGGCTTCCTCGGCAACGCCCTCGGCGCCCGACGGCGGTTCGACCGGCCCGCGACCGTCCTGCTCACCGGCCTGTCCGCGAGCCTCGTGGCGTCGGTGGTCGCGGCGGTCGTCGTCGGGCTCACGACGGCGGCCGTGGTCGCCCTCGTCGGCGCGACGGCGTCCGCGCTGTCCAAGGTCTGCCTCGACGCCGTCGTGCAGCGCGACCTGCCCGAGGCGGCGCGTGCCTCGGCGTTCGGCCGTTCGGAGACGATCCT
>JAVXWR010000652.1:0-11657 GCA_032230725.1 Actinomycetota bacterium | reverse complement strand
CTCCCGGCCGAGCCCTACGACGTCGACCCCGAGGTCGCCCGCGCGCTGGACATGCTGTTCATCCTGCACGCCGACCACGAGCAGAACTGCTCGACGTCGACGGTGCGCATGGTCGGCTCGTCGCAGGCCAACCTGTTCGCGTCGATCTCGGCGGGCATCAACGCGCTGTTCGGCCCGCTGCACGGCGGTGCCAACGCCGCGGTGCTCTCGATGCTCGAGGGCATCCGGGACGACGAGGGCAACACCGACGACTTCGTCGCCAAGGTCAAGAACAAGGAGCCCGGCGTCCGCCTCATGGGCTTCGGGCACCGGGTCTACAAGAACTACGACCCGCGCGCGGCGATCGTGCGTGACACCGCCCGGGGCATCATCGAGAAGCTCGGCGGCGGGGACGAGCTCCTCGACATCGCGATGAAGCTCGAGGACTACGCGCTCAACGACGACTACTTCGTCGAGCGCAAGCTCTACCCGAACGTCGACTTCTACACCGGCCTGATCTACCAGGCGATGGGCTTCCCCGCCGAGATGTTCACGGTGCTGTTCGCCATCGGGCGCCTCCCCGGCTGGATCGCCCACTGGCGCGAGATGATCGAGGACCCGGACACCCGCATCGGCCGCCCGCGCCAGGTCTACACGGGCCCGGCGGAGCGCGAGTTCGTGCCCGTGGAGCAGCGCGGCTGATCTCCCGGCGTCGTTCTGAGCGAAGGGCCCCTTCGGTCGACTAGATCGGCGAGGGGCTCCCTTCGGCGGAAGGCCCGCTCGGCCCTGGTGTCGAGCGAAGGGGCCCCTTCGGTCGCTCTATCCGACCGAAGGGGCCCTTCGGTCGTTCTCGGGGCGGGTGACGCCGGCGGGCGCGGGTACCTGCTGGGCATGGCCTCGTCCGACTCCACCGCCGTGGTCTGGTTCCGGCGCGACCTGCGCGTGACCGACCAGCCGACGTTCGTCGCCGCCGCCGGGAGCGCCTCGCGCGCCCTGGCGCTCTACGTCCTGGACCCCGCGCTGCAGGCGCCCGCCGGGGCCGCGCGCCGCACGTTCCTGCACCGCTGCCTGCGTGCCCTCGACGAGTCGCTCGGCGGCCGGCTCCTGGTCGTGCGCGGCGACCCCGTCGACGTCGTGCCGCGGATCGCCCGCGCCGTCGGCGCGTCGTCGGTCCACGTCGCCGCGGACTACGGGCCCTACGGGCGGCGCCGCGACGAGGCCGTGGAGAAGGCGCTGGCCGACGCCGGGTCGGGCGTCGAGCTCGTGCGCTCCGGCTCGCCCTGGTTCACCGAACCCGGCTCGATCACGAAGTCCGACGGCGAGCCGTACAAGGTCTTCACGCCGTTCTCGCGGGAGTGGGCCAGGCGGCTGCCGACGCGGCAGGACGACGAGGGCATGCCGGTCGACACCGACGCGTCGACACTGCGCTGGATGGACCCGGCGGACAAGGACGGCGGGCCCCGCGCGGTGCGGATCCCCGACGACGAGGCGGTCGACGCCGAGCTGCCTGCGGCGGGGGAGCAGGCCGCCCGCGAGCAGTGGGAGGCCTTCGTCGACGAGCACCTCACCGACTACGACGACCTGCGCAACCGCCCGGACCGCCCGGGCACGTCGCGGATGTCGGTGCACCTCAAGTACGGCACCGTCCACCCGCGCACCCTGATCGCCGACGCGCGCGGTGAGGGCACCGGCGCCGCGTCCTTCCGCAACGAGCTGTGCTTCCGGGACTTCTACGCCCACGTGCTCTGGCACTTCCCCCGCTCGGCCCGCGAGAACTTCGACCCGAAGTTCGACCGGATCACCCTCGACACCGGGAAGGAGGCGCAGGAGAAGTTCGAGCGCTGGAAGGACGGGCGGACCGGCTTCCCGGCGGTCGACGCGGCGATGCGCCAGCTGCGCGGCGAGGCGTGGATGCACAACCGGATGCGGATGACCGTCGCGTCGTTCCTCGTCAAGGACCTGCACCTGCCGTGGTGGTGGGGCGCGACGCACTTCATGGACCTGCTCGTGGACGGCGAGCTCTCGTCGAACCAGCACGGCTGGCAGTGGGCCGCGGGCTCGGGCACCGACGCCGCCCCGTACTTCCGGGTGTTCAACCCCGTGACCCAGGGCGAGCGCTTCGACCCCCAGGGCGACTACGTGCGCCGATGGGTCCCGGAGCTGGCCGGCATCGAGGGGAAGAAGGTCCACCAGCCCTGGAAGCTCCCGAGCCCGCCCGCGGACTACCCGGCCCCGATCGTCGACCACAAGGTCGAGCGCCGGGAGGCGCTCGACCGCTTCCAGAGGTTGTGAGCAGGAGGCTGGCGGACGCCTCTGCACCTCCCTACTGTGATCCACGTCGCACGACGCGGTGGCCGACTGCGCGGTGGTGGGCCTGCCCGACGAGAAGTGGGGCGAGCGGGTGGAGGCCGCGGTCCAGCTCCGCCCCGGCGCGACGGTCTCGGAGGCGGAGCTGGTGGCGTTCACGAAGGAGCGCATCGGCAGCGTGAAGGCGCCGAAGCGGATCGCGTTCTGGGACGACCTCCCGCGCTCGACGGTCGGGAAGATCCTCAAGGCGGAGGTGAAGCTACGCATGTGAACGAATGTGGTCGTCCTGGCGACCACATCCGTTCACCTGCCGAAGGCTTCCCGCAGCGGCACCCGCGCGCCGGTCCGCAGCACCGACCGCGCGTAGATCCGGCCCCCGAGCACGAGCACGCCCGCGGTGAACCCGAGCGTCAGCACGAACGCCAGCACCACCTGCCAGACCGGCACCCCGCCCAGCGCGATCCGGGCGGGCATGATCAGCGGCGTCCACGGCGGGATCAGCGAGAGCACGGCGAGCGTGGGCGAGAGCGGCGAGGACAGCAGGAGGTTGAACCCCGCGACCCACCCGATGAGCACCACGATCGACACCGGGGTCAGCACGCTCTGGGTGTCCTCCTGGCGGGAGACCAGCGAGCCGAGCGCCGCGTAGATCGTCGCGTACATCGCGAATCCGAGCAGGTACCAGACGATCACCGACACGAGCGTCCCCGCCAGGCCCGCGCCCGACACGAGCAGCCCGGCGCTCCCGGCGACCCCGAGCCCCGCGGCGCCGAGCACGACCAGTTGCAGCAGCCCCACCGCGCCGAGCCCGAGGACCTTCCCGAGCAGCAGCTGCCACGGGCGGACGGTCGCGAGGACCAGTTCCACGACGCGGCTGGCCTTCTCCTCCACCACGCCCTGGGCCACGAACGCGCCGTAGGTCTGGATGGAGAAGTACAGCAGGAAGGCCCCGACGGCTCCGAGCCCGATCCGCAGGCCCTCGGCGGGGTCCTCGGGCCGGGCCGCGACGACGACGGGTTCGGCCGCCGTGACCGCCGCGTCCAGGGCGGCCGGGTCGACGCCGCGGGCCGCGGCCAGCTGCGCCTGGGCGGTCAGCGAGGTCGCGACCGAGACGATCGACCCGGTCCCGCCGCCGAGGGAGCTCTCGACGTCGACCCGGGGCCGGTCCGGCGGGCCGGAGAGGGACGCGTCCGCGTCGCCGGAGGCCACGAGGGCCCGGCCGGCGGCCGCGTCCGCGACCGGGACCACGGCGACGATCCGGCCCTGGTCGTCGGCCGCGGTCCGCAGCGCCGGGGTGATCGCCCCGGTCTCGGCGCTGACCGCGATCGTCGAGGTCCCCGAGCCCGACGACCCGCCGAGCGAGCCCACGAACACGGCGTACCCGACGAGCACGACGAGGATCACGACGGTGCTGACGAGGAACGCCCTGCCCCGAACCCGGGCGAGGAACTCGCGGCGGGCGATCAGCGCGACGGTGCGCAGTGGCGCCACGACGGCCTTCACCCCACCCGCTCCGAGGCACGCGCCGGCGGGGCCGGGTCCGTGTCGCCCGGGACGGCCGCCACGGCGTGGCGGAACAGCTCGCCGAGCGTGACGCGACGGCGCTCGAACCCGCGCACCGGCCCGGTCGCCAGGGCCGCCCGCAGCAGCGGCTGGTCGTCGGCGTCGCGGTCGAGGGTGACGACGTGGCGCCCGTCCTCCACCCGCGACGCGACGACGCCGGGGACCCGGTCCGCCCAGCCCGGCACCGCGTCGGGGGCGTCGACGACCACGTCGGCGCCGGCCCCGCCCCGCAGCCCGTCCACCGTGCCCTCGGCGACGAGCGTGCCGTCGCGGACGATGCCGACGCGGTCGCAGAGCCGCTCCACCAGGTCGAGCTGGTGGGAGGAGAACACCGCGGGTGCACCCGCGGCGCACCGCTCGCGCAGCACCTCGCTCATGACGTCGACGGCGACCGGGTCGAGCCCCGAGAACGGCTCGTCGAGCACGAGCACGTCGGGGTCGTGCACGAGGGCGGCGGCGAGCTGCACACGCTGCTGGTTGCCGAGGCTGAGGCGCTGCACCTCGTCGCCGAGGCGAGCGGCCACCCCGAGGCGTTCGGCCCACTGCTCGGTGGCCCGGCGTGCGGCGGCCGCGGAGAGGCCGTGCAGCTCGGCGAGGTAGCGCAGCTGCTCGCCGACGGCCATCCGCGGGTACAGGCCACGCTCCTCGGGCAGGTAGCCGATCCGTCGGCGTCGCCGCGCGTCGACGGGCCGGCCGTCGAGCCGGACCTCGCCGGAGTCGGCGGCCAGGACGCCGAGGACGATCCGCATCGTCGTCGTCTTGCCCGCGCCGTTGGCCCCGACGAAGCCGAAGAGCTCACCGGGCCGGACGGTGAAGCTCATGTCGACCAGCGCGCGCACCTCGCCGTAGCGCTTGGACACACCGTCGATCTCCAGCACGCGCCCACCGATCTGCGATCCGGGAGCGGACACCTTCCCCCACCCCGCGCGACGGTGTCCACCGGAGTGCCGGCCACCCGATCGTGACCGGACCGCCCCTGAACGGGTGCTCTGCCGACGCCGCCGATCGGAGCAGCATGTGCTCGGTGATCGACGGACCCGGGACGCGGGGTCCGGCCGAGGTGAGCGCCGGGCGGGCGGGCGTGGGGGGTGGGGTGCGGTGCGGCTGCTGGTCGTCCTCGTGGTCACGGTGGCACTGCTCGTCGCCGCCGTCCCGCTCGCCGTGACCCAGGCCCCCCGGCTGCACTCGCCGCTGCTCGCGGTGGTGGCCTTCGGGGTCGCCGGGATCGCGTTCGTCGCGGGGGTGGCCCTGCTGGCCCGGGCGACGACGCTGCGCCGCAGTGCTGCCGACGACGACCAGCCGCCGCCCGACGAGGCCGTCACCGAGCCCCGCCCCGGCCCCGAGCACATCGTCCTCGTGCCCACCGCCGGCCGGATCACGGTCTCGACCGGGGCATCGGCCACCGGCCCGCGCCACGCCCTGATCGAGGTGCCGGATCAGGCCCGCCAGGATCCGGCGACGGGCGGCCAGTCGCCCACCGGTCCGTCCCACACCCAGGCCCATGCCCACGCCGGGGCGTCCGAGGACGCGGACACCCCCGACCTCGACGACGCCCCGACCCGCGACGTCGAGGCGGTCGCCGCCTCCCGGGCGGCCGCGTTCGCCGCCCGGTACACGACGACGCGCTCGCGGCGGTAGTCCGGCCCCTCGTAGGCGTCGAGCGCCGGGAGCGTCGCCACCGGGTCGTCGAGCTCGACGACGTGGCCATGAGCGAGGACACCGTGCGCGCCCGCGGTCGGGTCGCGGACGAGCGCGGGGTAGCCGCGGCCGGTGTCGTGCACCCGGCCCGTCGTCACCGCGGGCCACGAGCGGCGCGCGGCCGGGGCGAGCCGCCACCAGGCGGACGCGCCGGGCTGCAGGGTCCCGTAGACGAACACCCGGGCCGGCCAGCCGCGCGGATCGGGAGCGCCGGCCGGGACGACCGTCGCCGCGTCGGGGGCGACCTCGCCCGGGAGGCCCTCCAGTGCGCGGGCCTCGTCCTGGGGCACGTCGCCACAGCGGACCGGCGCCCCGTCGACGAGCAGCGGGGCCCGGATCGGGCCGGCGGGCCAGTAGGCAAGCACCGGGTCGAGCCGGGCGCCGTCGTCGAGCGAGACGACGCGGGCGGCGTGCACCCACGCCAGCGCGTAGCGGCGGCCGCGTCCCTCGCAGACATCGAGGACCGCGACCTGCTCCGGGGTCGCGAGCCACACCGCGTGTGTCTCGGGGGGCTCGTCGTCGGCGACCGGCGCGAGCGTCGCCGGCCGCGCCCCGTCGCGCGCCCGCCAGCCGGCCGCCCAGACCGCCGCCACCCCGGACACCGACACCCGCAGCACGACGACGGGTCCGTCGAGCCCGAGCTCGCGGCGCAACCAGGTGATCTTCGACGGGCACCGGTTGGAGCCGAACGCGAGCACCGGGACCCGGGGCGCCAGCGGCGGTGCGCCCCGCGCGGCGAGCCACGCGTCGATCCCCCGGGAGCCGACGTCGCCGTCCGCCACGCGCCACCCGCCGGCCGCCGCCGGATCGGGCTCGATCGGGTGGGAGGCCGCGTCGAGGTGGACGAACGAGAAACCCGGCGCGACCCCGGGGTAGGGGTCGGCCGGGTACTCCCTATCGGCGTGCTGCATCTCCCCCCAGGCTCAGTAGCCCCGCTCGCGGTACTCCTCGAGACGGGGGGCCTCGTCGCCGATCGTCGTGATGTCCCCGTGCCCGGTGCGCACGACGGTGTCCCCGGGCAACGTGAAGATCTTGTCACGCAGCGTCTCGATGATCACGTCGAAGTCCGAGTACGACGGTCCCGTCGCGCCCGGCCCGCCGCTGAACAGCGTGTCGCCGGAGAAGAGCGTCCCGAGGTCGGGGGCGTAGAAGCACGTCGAGCCCGGTGAGTGCCCCGGCGTCGCGATCGCCCGCAGCGTGATCCCGCCGACGGTGAACGTCTCGCCGTCGGCGAGCGTGCCGTCGGGCTCCCGGTCGGGGTAGGTGAGGTTCCAGACCACCTTGTCGTCAGGGTTGAGCAGGATCGGCGCCTCGAAGGCCTGCGCGATGGCCGGGGCGGCGTTCACGTGGTCGTTGTGCGAGTGGGTGCACAGGATCGCCGCGACGTCCCGGTCACCGATCGCCTTCTTGATCGCGTCGGCGTCGTGCGGTGCGTCGATGAGCACGACCTCGGAACCGTCGCCGACGATCCAGACGTTGTTGTCGACGTCGAAGGAGTTGCCGTCGATCTCGAACTGACCCGAGGTCGTGAGGTGCTCGACGCCCTCGCCGACCTGCTCGGCGCTCACAGGATCACCACCGAACGCAGCACGTCGCCGTTGTGCATCTTCTCGAACGACTCCTCGACGTCGTCGAGCGAGACGCGCTCGGTGACGAACTTGTCGAGCGGGAAGCGTCCCTGCAGCGCGAGGTCGACCAGCATCGGGAAGTCGCGGCTGGGCAGGCAGTCGCCGTACCAGGACGAGCTCAGCGACCCGCCGTGGGAGAAGAACGGCTGGAAGTCGGTCTCGAGCGTCATGTCCGGCGCCGGGACGCCGACCAGGACCAGCCGGCCGGCGAGGTCACGGGCCTCGAAGGCCTGCTTCCACGTGGCCGGGATGCCGACCGCGTCGATCACGACGTCGGCGCCGAACCCGTCCGTGAGGTCCCGGATGCCCTGCACCGGGTCGGTGTTCTTCGCGTTGATGGTGTGGTTGGCGCCGAAGCCCTTGGCCCACTCCAGCTTCCGGTCCTCGGTGTCGACCGCGATGATCGTCGTCGCGCCGGCCAGGGCCGCGCCCGCGATCGCCGCGTCGCCCACCCCGCCACAGCCGATCACCGCGACGGACTCACCGCGCGCGACCTTGGCGGTGTTGATCGCCGCGCCGGTGCCGGCCATGACGCCGCAGCCGACCAGGCCGGCCTGCGCCGGGTCGATGCCCGGGTTGACCTTCGTGCACTGGCCGGAGTGCACCAGCGTCTTCTCCGCGAACGCCCCGATGCCCAGCGCCGGCTTGAGCTCCTCGCCGGTGTCCTTGAGCGTCATCGCCTGCGCGGCGTTGTGGGTGTCGAAGCAGAGGTGGTGCTTGCCCTTGCGGCAGGCCCGGCACACCCCGCAGACCGCACGCCAGTTCAGGATGACGAAGTCCCCGACCTCGAGGCCGGTGACCCCCTCGCCGAGCGCCTCGACCTTCCCTGCGGCCTCGTGGCCGAGCAGGAACGGGTAGGCGTCCTCGATGTTCCCCTCGCGGTAGTGCAGATCGGTGTGGCAGACCCCGCAGGCCTGGATCGCCACGACGGCCTCACCGGGCCCCGGATCGGGGATCACGATGGTCTCGACGGTGACCGGCTTGCCTTTTTCCCGGGACACCACGCCCCGGACTTCCTGCGGCATCTTCGCCCTCCCAGACGTTCACGGTCATGTGCGCTAAGGGGGAGAGTGCCACGTGGGCGCCGCCACTACGCACGTCCTCGTGGACGAGTCGCCGGCGGCGCCCTTCCGCATCCGAACCGGGGACCTCGGACCGTGCGTCCCCGGAACGAGCGAACGGCACCCCCGCTGCCGTCGAGGCAGCGGGGGTGCCGTTCCGCTCCGTGGGCCGGGCCCGTGGGTCAGACGTGCAGGATGAGCGCCGAGCCCTGTCCGCCGCCGCCGCAGAGGCTGGCGACCGCGTAGCCGCCACCGCGGCGCTGGAGCTCGTGCGCGGCGTGCACGGCCAGGCGGGCACCGGTGGCGCCGACCGGGTGGCCGAGTGCGATCGCGCCGCCGTCGGTGTTGACCTTGTCCGAGGCCAGGCCCAGCTCGCGCGCCGACTGGATCGCGACGGCCGCGAACGCCTCGTTGATCTCCCACAGCTCGACGTCGGAGGGCTCGAGGCCCTCGCGGCGCAGCGCCTTGAACGCGGCGTTCGAGGGCTGCGAGAGCAGCGAGTTGTCCGGCCCGGCGACCCAGCCGTGGCTACGGATCTCCGCGAGCGGCGTCAGGCCCAGCTCCTGGGCCTTCTTCGCGGACATGACGATCGTGGCGGCGGCACCATCGGAGATCTGCGACGAGCTGCCGGCGGTGATGATGCCGTCCTTGGAGAAGGCGGGGCGGAGCTTGCCCATGCCCTCGGCGGTGGTGTCGCCGCGGACACCCTCGTCCTCGGTGACCTCGATCGGGTCGCCCTTGCGCTGCGGGACCGGCACCTTGACGATCTCGGCGTCGAAACGGCCGTTCTTCGCGGCGTCGGCGGCGCGCTGGTGCGACACGGCCGAGACCTCGTCCATCTCCTCGCGGGACAGACCGAGCGCCTTCGCGTACCGCTCGGTGGACGCGCCCATCGACTCGTGGTCGTAGACGTCGGTGAGGCCGTCCGACTCGGTGGCGTCGAGGATCGTGCCGCCGCCGTACTTGTAGCCGCGGCGGGCCTTCGGGAGCATGTACGGCGCCCCGGTCATGGACTCCATGCCCCCGGCGACGACGATGTCGTACTCGCCGGCCTGGATCATCTGGTCGGCCAGCGCGACGGCGTCGAGGCCGGACAGGCAGACCTTGTTGAGGGTGAACGACGGCGTCGACATGGGGATGCCGGCGTCGGTCGAGGCCTTGCGGGCCGGGTTCTGGCCGGAGCCGGCCTGGACGACCTGACCCATGATCACGTACTCGACCTGCTCGGCCGAGAGTCCGGCCTGCTCGAGTGCGCCCTTGATGGCGATGGCGCCCAGGTCGCGCACGTCCATGTCGGCGAACGCCCCGGAGAGCTTGCCGATGGGTGTGCGGGCGCCGGAGACGATGACGGAGCCGGGCATGTGGGTCCTCCTGGGTGGGGATCGGGCTCGAACGTGACACGACGGCGGGCCGTGCTCGGTGGCGCGGAGACCTCGGCTCGGCTCCGCAGCGCGTCCCTGGGAACACGCCGGATACCCGAACCTAACCCGCGACACCGCACTCGTTGAAGGGTCCGACCCGGGATCTCTCCGGCGGGAGGTCCGGAGGATCGGTTCAGCCCCCCGCCGTCAGGCGGCGTCGGCCGCGTCGACCCCGGAGAACCGCGCGACCTCGGCCATGAGCGGGGGCCACTCCTCACGTAGCGCCTGGTTGCCCATGAAGAGCCCGAGGTGGCCGCCGGGCGCGGTGCGGGTCCACACCCGCTCCGGCGGCGTCGCCACCGCGTCCGCGGCCCGGAAGACCTGCACCGGCGGCGTGATGTGGTCGGTCGCCCCGCCCAGCAGCAGGAGCGGGCAGTGCAGGGCGCCGAGGTCCACCCGTCGCCCCCCGACCTCGAGGTCGCCGGTGATGAGCTCGTTGCCGGAGAAGAGGTGCTCGACGAGCCAGAGGTAGAACGTGCCGGGGACGTCCTGCGTGTGCTTGAACCAGTCCTCGAACTGCTGGTAGCGCCTGATCGCCGCCGGGTCGTCGAGGTGACGCAGCAGGTCGACGTGCTTGGCGATCTCGGCGTCCGGGCTCATCGCGATGAAACCGTTGAGCACGAACTGCCCGGGCATGTTCCCCCGGCCCATCGCCACCATCGCGCGGTAGGGCGCGGTCCCGAAGCGGCGCGAGGTCACCCGCGAGGAGGCCCCGATCGCGGTGTCGCCGGCGTGGAAGTCGATCGGCGCCCCGGCGAGGGTCAGCGTGTTGATCCGGTCGGGGTGCAGCGCCGCGTAGATCGCGGAGAGCCACCCGCCCTGGCAGTCGCCGACGAGGTTGACCGCGGTGTGCGAGGTGCCCTCGAGCGCGGTGTCGACGGCGCGGTCGACGACGGCGACGTAGTCCTCGATAGTCGTGCCCTTGGTGGCCTGCGTCGCGCCGACCCAGTCGAGGGTGAGGGCCCGGGTGAGCCCCGCCTGCCGGATCACCTGCATCTGCGACTGCGTGGGTGCGAAGTCGACGATGCACGAGTCGTGCCCGGCCTGCGGCGGCAGGACGAGGATGGGCACCACGTCGTCGGTGGCCCCGGCGGTGAAGTCGCGGAGCCGGGCGATCGGGGTCTCCCACACGACTCGGTGCTCGGTCGACCACGACGGGCGCCGCCGGCCGATGACGTGGCGCCACCAGCGGGCGGCGTCCCACACGGTGCGGTGCGGCGTCGCGGCCTGGGCGAGGGCGCGGGTGGTGACGTAGGCGCCGCCCTCGGCGAGCGCGGTCGCCGCCTTGCGCAGCGTCTCGCCGCGGAAGGAGCGCAGGTAGGCCGCGGGGTCGACCGGGTCCAGGCTCGGTGCGTCCGGCGCGCCGGGCAGGTCCTGCTCGGGTCCTGCGTCGTGTCCGTCCCGGGACGTGGGTGCCATCGCCTCGGCGGTCATGAGTACCTCCTCGCGCAGCCCTGGGGCGTTGGCCCCGGGAGCCCGGGGCCCGGGCTCCGGCGACGCCGCCGGCTGCTCATCGAACGCTAGGTCTGCTTGACATGGTTCGCAACGAGAGTGCCCGGTCGGGGGTCACCGTCAGGCGTCTGCGCAGGAACGGAATCACGGATGTGTCGCGGATCGCCGAAACGGGTGTGACCGCGACCACCGGCGGGCACGCTCAGGCTCGGCGGACAGCATGACCAGACGCACGCGAGCGACGGGAGGCCGGCAATGGCCGACATGACCGGACAGGTGGCAGTGGTGACGGGCGGGGCCCGCGGGATCGGGAAGGCGATCTCGGAACGGCTCGCCAATCGCGGGGTGAAGGTCGCCGTCGGGTACTCGAGCGGGCGCGACACCGCGGCCGAACTCGCCGAGAAGTACCCCGGGATGACGATCCACCAGGGCAACATCGGGTCGCGCGAGGACTGCGAGCGCGTGGTGCAGGAGGTCTACGACCAGCACGGGCGCATCGACATCCTGGTCAACAACGCCGGGATCACGGCCGACAAGATGCTGCACAA
>JAVXWR010000641.1:0-3488 GCA_032230725.1 Actinomycetota bacterium | reverse complement strand
GCCGCTCGGATCTGTCGTGGGAGGAGTCGGTCCGGTTGGACCTGCGCTACGTGGAGAACTGGTCGCCCGCCATGGACCTGGTCATCCTGTGGAAGACGGTCTCGGCCGTCTTCCGGGGTGACGGGGCCTACTGATGACCGCTGCGGACCCGGTGCCCGCCGCCGTCGCTCCCCTGAGCTGCCGGCTCTGCGGGTCGACGGAGCTCGAGAGCTTCGTCGACCTCGGTGCCACCCCGCCCTGCGAGCTCTTCCTCACCGCGGAGGCGCTCGAGGCCCCGGAGCCCACGTTCCCGCTGCACCCCCGGGTGTGCCGGAACTGCCTGCTGGTGCAGCTGCCCCCGCTGATCGACCCCGACGAGACGTTCACCGAGTACGCGTACTTCTCGTCGTTCTCGACGTCCTGGGTCGAGCACGCCCGCCGCTTCGTCACCACCGCGACCGCGCGGGCGGGCCTGACGAGGGACTCCCTCGTCGTCGAGGCGGCCTCGAACGACGGATACCTGCTCCAGCACGTCGTCGCCGACGGCATGCGCGCGGTCGGTGTCGAGCCCAGCGTCAACGTCGGGGACGCCGCCCGGGCCAAGGGCGTCCCGACCGTCACCGCGTTCCTCTCGCCCGAGACCGGGCGGGCGGTGCGCGCCGAGCACGGGCCGGCGGCCCTCGTCGTCGCGAACAACGTCTACGCGCACATCCCCGACGTCGTGGGCTTCACGCAGGGCCTGCGCGCGATGGTCGCCGACGACGGCTGGGTGTCGATCGAGGTGCAGCACCTGCTGACCCTGGTCGGGCTCAACCAGTTCGACACGATCTACCACGAGCACTTCCAGTACTACACGGTCGGCACCGCGATCCGGGCGCTCGCCTCGGGTGGTCTCGACGTCGTCGACGTCGAGCTGGTGCCCACCCACGGCGGCTCGATCCGGCTCTGGGCGCGGCCGAGCGAGCTGGGTGAGCCGGCCTCGCCCGCCGTCGCCGAGGTCCTCGCGCAGGAGGCCGCGGCCGGGCTCGACACGGTCGAGGGGCACGCCGGGTTCGCCCGCGACGTCTCGCGCATCCGCAACGACCTGGTGCGCTTCCTCATCGACGCGGCCGACCGCGGTGAGACCGTCGTCGGCTACGGCGCGCCGGGCAAGGGCAACACGCTGCTGAACTACTGCGGCATCCGGCCCGACCTGCTCGCCTACACGGTGGACCGGAACCCCTACAAGCACGGGCGGTACACGCCCGGCACCCGGATCCCGATCCACGAGCCGGAACGCATCGACGCGGACCGGCCGGACTACGTGCTCGTCCTGCCCTGGAACCTGCGCGAGGAGATCACCGCCCAGCTCGCGCCGGTCGCGGCGTGGGGCGGGCGCCTCGTCTTCCCGATCCCCGCCCTCGAGATCGTCGACCCGGCGACGGGCACCGTCACCGCGGGATCGACGGCGGCCACCTCCGCGCGGTGACTCCCCCCGCCCCCGAAGGACCGAAGGAATCGCTGTGAAGGTCGTCCTGTTCTGCGGTGGATTCGGCATGCGCATGCGCGACGGGGACTCCGACGTCCCCAAGCCCATGCAGATGGTCGGCCCGCGGCCGCTGATCTGGCACGTGATGCGCTACTACGCCCACTTCGGGCACAAGTAGTTCATCCTGTGCCTCGGGTACGGGGCGCACCACATCAAGGAGTACTTCCTCAACTACCGCGAGACCGAGTCGAACGACTTCGTGCTCCGGCAGGGCGAGATCGAGCTCGGCGGCTCGGACATCGCCGACTGGACGATCCACTTCGTCAACACCGGGCTCGAGTCGCCGATCGGGGAGCGGCTGCGCCGGGTGCGCCACCTGCTCGCCGGCGAGGACATGTTCCTGGCCAACTACGCCGACGTCCTCACGGACGCCCCGCTCGACCAGATGGTCAAGCGCTTCTCCGACTCCGATGCCGAGGCCGCCCTCCTCGCGGTGCTGCCCCAGGCGGTGTTCCACATCGTCGAGTCCGCCGAGGACGACCGGATCACCTCGATCCACCCCGTCACCGACATGGGCGTGCGGGAGAACGGCGGCTACTTCGTGCTGCGGCCGTCGGTGATCGACCGCATCCCGGAGAACGGGGACCTCGTCGGCGACGCCTGCACGGCGCTGGCGAAGGAGGGCAAGCTCCTGGGCTACCCGTACGAGGGCTTCTGGCTCCCGGCGGACACGCTCAAGGAGCGCAACCAGCTCGAGGCCTCCTACCGCGCCGGCAGCCGCCCCTGGATGCTCTGGGAGAAGCGGGAGCCGGACCTCACGCCGCTGGAGAGCCTCGTCACGCAGGAGCTGCAGATCTGATGCAGCGGTTGCTCCCGGAACGGCTCGGCGAGCTGGTCCTGCTCGGGGCCCACTGCGACGACATCCCGATCGGCGCGGGCGGCGCCGTGCTCACGCTGTGCCGGTCCCACCCCGGCCTGCGGGTGCGCGCGCTCGTGCTCTCCGGCGGCGGGACCCCCCGTGAGACCGAGGAGCGCGCGGCGCTCGCGGCGTTCTGCCCGGGCGCCGACCTCGAGGTCACCGTCCTCGACATGCCCGACGGCCGGCTCCCCACGCACTGGGAGTGGGCCAAGGAGCGGCTCGAGGACTTCCGGCGGCGCTGCGAGCCCGACCTGGTGCTCGCCGGGCACCGGGGCGACGACCACCAGGACCACCGCGAGCTCGCCCGCCTGGTCCCGACGGTCTTCCGCGACCACCTCGCCCTCGGCTACGAGATCCTCAAGGCCGAGCCCGACCTGGCGCAGCCCCCCGTGCTCTGGCCGCTCGAGCCCGACGTCGTGGACGAGAAGATCCGCCTGCTGCACACCCACTACCCCTCGCAGGTCGCCCGCGGCTGGTTCGACGACGAGGCCTTCCGCGGTCTCGCGCGGATCCGCGGCGTCCAGGCCGGCCGCCGCTACGCCGAGGGCTTCCACCCCACCCGCCTGCTCGTGGGCGCACCCGCCTGAGTCAGGCTGGAACAAGCCACCACGAAGGGAGACCGCGCCATGCGCGTCCTGCTCACCGGTCACCAGGGCTACCTCGGCACGCTCGCCACGCCGATGCTCGCCGCCGCCGGTCACGAGGTCACCGGCCTCGACTCCGGCCTCTACGCCGACTGTGTCCTCGGCGAGCTCGAGCGCCCCGACCCGCCGTCGCTCGCGGTCGACCTGCGCGACGTGACGGTGGACCAACTGCACGGCTTCGACGCCGTGATCCACCTCGCGGCGCTCTCGAACGATCCGCTGGGCTCGCTCGCCCCGGAGCACACCTACGACATCAACCACCACGCCTCGACCCGGCTCGCTCGGCTGGCCAAGGAGGCCGGCGTCGGGCGGTTCGTCTACGCCTCGACGTGCTCGGTGTACGGCGCGTCCGGCACCGACGACGTCCTCGACGAGAACGCCCCGATGAAGCCGGTGACCCCGTACGCGGAGTCGAAGGTGCGCGTCGAGAGCGACCTCGTCGACCTCGCCGACGACGACTTCGTGCCGGTGTCGATGC
>JAVXWR010000636.1:0-4100 GCA_032230725.1 Actinomycetota bacterium | reverse complement strand
CGCGACGCCCTCGGCGACACCGGGCCCGCCCTCGCCGGGGTCGCCCTGCCCGAGGACGGCTCGGCCGGGCCGCCGACCGTCGTGCTCACGCCCTCGGCCGCCGCCTCGGCGCGCTCGACGGAGATCCGGGACCTCGTGCAGCGCCAGATCGACGCCCGCAACGCCGGGGACTACGGGGCCTGGGTCGCGACGTCGTCGGCGACCTCCGCGGCGTCGTTGTCCTCGGCGCAGTTCGCCGACCGGAACCGCACGGTCAGGATCGGGTCGGTGATCCTGCGGCGCATCGACCCGGTCGGCGAGGACGAGTACGTCGTCCCCATGGGCATGATCACCACCCAGGACCCGGCGGCGGCGCCCCCGGACGTCCCGGTGCCGCGACTGTGCTGGCAGGTGTCGGAGACGGTGGTGACCGAGCGCGGGTCGTTGCGGCTGGCCGATCCGATGGCGGGCAGTTCGTTGCGGACGCCCTGTTAGAGGTGCGCTTCGCGCTCGTGAGCACTTTCGGTCGCTATGACGACCGAAAGTGCTCACAGGGCGAAGCCACCGGGAGCCGGTTGCTCTCCGGCTGCGTCCATGCCGTATGGACGACCCCGATGCGTGGCAGAAATTGCGGGACGATCAGGACAACGTGGTCAGCCTGGAGCAGTTCTTCGGTCAGGGCTTCACGATCGCAGCGGTCCGGGCGAACGTCGCGGCCGGACGGTGGGTGCCGCTGTTCCAGGGCGTGTACGCGGTGGTGACCGGCGTGCCGACGCCGGCGATGTGGCGCCGGGCGGCGCTGTTGTTCATCCGAGGGCAGGCAGCGCTCAGCCACGCCAGCGCGGCGGCCGTCCTGGGGCTCCCCGGCGGGAGCGACGCGCTCCCGATCCACATCACGGTGCCCTACGGATCCTCCGCCCGTGGCTGTCAGGGCATCGAGGTACATCGCAGCCGCGCGTTCCCGCACATCGTGCTCGCCAACTGCGACCCGCCGACGACGACGAAGGCCCAGACCCTGATCGACCTCGCCGTGGCGGCGCCGAGCACCCGTGAGGGCATGAGGGTCCTGACGGCGGGTGCCACCCGGGCTCACGTGCCGGGGGAGCGCATCGAGAAGGCCTTCGAGGTCCGACGGCCCCGCCGCTACCGCAAGGCGTTGCTGGCGGCGGCGAAGCTCCTCACCCAGGGCGTCGAGTCCGTGCTCGAGGCCTGGTACGCCGAGGACGTCGAGCTGGCGCACGGTCTGCCGCCCGGGGTGCGGCAGGTCGCGCGGGTGGTCGAGGGGCACCGTCGGGCCGAGGACCTCGAGTACTCGATGCCGCGCGGGATCCTGACCGTGCGCCTCGACGGCTGGCGAACCCACGCCAATCGCCGCACCGCCCGCGTCGACCGGGCCCGCGACAACGCCGCCGAGCTCGAGGGACGCGGCCGCCTCACGTTCGGCTACGAAGAGGTCAAGGAGACCCCGTGCGCGGTGGCGCAGGTCGTCGCCGCCCGGCTCCGGCAGCTCGGTTGGACCGGGCAGATGACCCGGTGCACGAGATGCCCGTGAGCACTTTCGGTCGCCATGGCGACCGAAAGTGCTCACGTGCGCGAAGCGCACCTACAGGGGGATGTTCCCGTGATGCCCCCGCCCGGCCGGCGCCCCGGCGAGCGCCTCCACCAACCGCGCCCGCGACCGCGCCGGGTCGATGACCTCGTCGACCACCCCGAGGTCCAGGGCGCGGTTCACCCCGCCCGCGGTGCGCTCGTGCTCCTCGGCGAGCTGGGTGTGCAGGGCCTCGCGCTCCTCCTCGGGGGCCGCGGCGAGCTGCTTGCGGTGGAGGATGCCGACCGCGGCCTTGGCGCCCATGACCGCCACCTCGGCGTCGGGCCAGGCGAACACGGCGGTGGCCCCGAGCGAGCGGGAGTTCATCGCGATGTACGCCCCGCCGAACGACTTGCGGGTCACCAGGGTCACCCGCGGCACGGTGGCCTCGGCGAACGCGTGCAAGAGCTTCGCGCCGCGGCGCACGACGCCGTCCCACTCCTGCCCGACGCCGGGCAGGTAGCCCGGCACGTCGACCACGACGACCATCGGGATCCCGAACGCGTCGCAGAGCCGCACGAACCGCGCCGCCTTCTCCGCCGACGGCGAGTCCAGGCAGCCGCCGAGGCGCAGCGGGTTGTTCGCGATCACCCCGACCGCGCGCCCACCCAGGCGCCCGAACCCGGTGACGATGTTCGGCGCGTACCGCGGCTGCAGCTCCTCGAACGGCGACTCGCCGTCCGGTGCCGGGTCGAGCAGCTCGCGCAGCAACGGGTGCACGTCGTAGGCCCGCTTCCTGGCCTCGGGCAGCAGCGCGCGCAGGTCGCTGGCGCGCGTCTCGCGCACGTCGAACGAGCCGGGCCGCGCGAACAGTTCGGTGAGCCGCCGGGCCCGCGCGAGGGCGTCGGCCTCGGAGTCGGCCACCACGTGGACGACCCCCGAGCGGCGGCCGTGCGCATCCTGGCCCCCGAGGCCCTCGGCATCGACGGTCTCGCCGGTCACCGAGCGCACCACGTCCGGGCCGGTGACGAACACCCGGCCCCGCGGCGCCATGATCACCAGGTCGGTCAGCGCCGGTCCGTAGGCCGCGCCGCCGGCGGCCGGGCCGAGCACGACGCTGAGCTGCGGCACGCGCCCCGAGGCGCGCACCATCGCCGCGAAGACCTGCCCGACGGCGTCGAGCGCCTCCACGCCCTCGGCCAACCGCGCGCCGCCGGAGTGCCAGAGCCCGATCACCGGGCAGCGCAGCCGCAGCGCGGTGTCGATGGCCTCGACGATGTGGCGGCAACCCTCGGCGCCCATCGCCCCGCCCATCACCGACCCGTCGGTGACGTAGACGACGACGCGGGCGCCGTTGATGCGCCCGTGCGCGGCCATCGCCCCCGACGCGTCCGGCGGGCGCAGCGGGGAGAACGTCCCCTCGTCGACGAGCGCCGTGCCCCGCACGTACGGCGAACGCGGGTCGAGCTCCTCGAGGACGGGCGGCGGTGCCGGCTCGGTGGTCGGGGGGCGGGAGTCGAGTGCGGTCATGCGAACTCCATTCCGAGCCGCCGCGCGCCGGTCGGGCAGGCGGCGGCGGGCAGGGCGGGCGGTGCGGTACGGGTCGGCGGACCACACCGTCCGGGGACCGGGTCGTCGGGCACCGTGGTGCCGGACGGCCTCGGGTCAGGCAGGAGTGACGGCGAGCGCGACGTTGTGCCCCCCGAAACCGAAGGAGTCGTTGACGGCGGCGTCGAGCGTGATCTTGCGGGCCTCGCCCGCGACGACGTCGAGCTCGACGTCCTCGTCGAGGTCGGTGAGGTTCGCGGTGGGCGGGACGAGTCCCTCGCGGACGGCGAGGATCGTCGCGATGGCCTCGACGGCGCCCGCGGCGCCGAGCAGGTGGCCGAGCGACCCCTTCGGCGCGGTGAGCACCGGGTGGTCGCCGATGGCCTTCCTGACGGCCACGGTCTCGGCGACGTCGCCGACGGAGGTGGACGTCGCGTGGCAGTTCACGTGCCCGACGTCGGAGGGCTCGAGTCCCGCGGTGCGCAGGGCCGCCGCGATGGCCCGGGACTGGCCGTTGCCCTCGGGGTCGGGCGCGGTGATGTGGTAGGCGTCCGCGCTGGTCCCGATGCCGGCGATGCGCCCGTGGACGGTCGCGCCGCGCGCGGTGGCGAACTCCTCGCGCTCCATCACGACGATGCCCGAGCCCTCGCCGAGCACGAAGCCGTTGCGCTTCGCGTCGAAGGGGCGCGAGGCCAGGGCCGGGTCCTCCCAGCCGATGGCCATGGTGCGGGCCTGGCAGAAGCCGGCCAGGGTGATCGGTGCGATGCAGGCCTCGGCGCCGCCGGCGACGACGACGTCGACCTCGTTCGCCTGCAGCATCCGCCAGCCCCACGCGATCGCCTCGGCCCCGGACGCGCAGGCCGAGACCGGCGCGTGGATGCCGGCGGCGGCGCCGAGCTCGAGCCCGACGTGGGCGGCGGGGCCGTTGGGCATGAGCATCGGGATCGTCAGGACCGCGACCTTGCGCAGGCCCTCCTGCTCGAGCAGGTCGTCCTGGTTGAGCAGGGTGGTGGCCCCGCCGATGCCGGTGCCGATGACGACGGCG
>JAVXWR010000632.1:0-5044 GCA_032230725.1 Actinomycetota bacterium | reverse complement strand
TCAAGGCGGCCTTCGGCGGTGGCGGACGCGGCATGCGCGTCGCCCGCGAGCGCGACGAGATCGCCGAGATGTTCGACGCCGCGGTGCGCGAGGCGGTCTCGGCGTTCGGTCGGGGCGAGTCCTTCGTCGAGCGCTACCTCGACCGCCCGCGCCACGTCGAGGCGCAGGTCCTGGCCGACCAGCACGGCAACTGCATCGTGGTCGGCACCCGTGACTGCTCGCTGCAGCGTCGGCATCAGAAGCTCGTCGAGGAGGCGCCCGCGCCGTTCCTGTCCGACGAGCAGCGCAAGCGCATCCACACCTCCGCCCGCGACATCTGCGTGGAGGCCGGCTACTCCGGGGCGGGCACCGTCGAGTTCCTCGTCGGCGAGGACGGCACGATCTCCTTCCTCGAGGTGAACACCCGCCTGCAGGTCGAGCACCCGGTCTCGGAGGAGACCAGCGGGCTCGACCTGGTCCGCGAGCAGTTCCGGATCGCGAACGGCGAGGAGCTGCGGTTCAAGGAGGACCCGGAGCCGCGCGGGCACTCGATCGAGTTCCGGCTCAACGGTGAGGACGCGGGCCGCGGCTTCCTGCCCGCCCCCGGCACGGTGACGCGGTTCGTCGCGCCGTCGGGGCCGGGCGTGCGGGTCGACGCCGGCGTCGAGTCGGGCACCGTGATCGGCGGCCAGTTCGACTCGATGGTCGGCAAGCTCATCGTCACCGGCGAGGACCGCGAGCAGGCCCTGCAGCGCTCGCGCCGAGCCCTTTCCGAGATCGTCGTCGAGGGGATGCCGACGGTGATCCCGTTCCACCGCCTCGTCGTCACCGACCCGGCGTTCACCGCCCCCGAGGGCGCCTCCTCGTTCACCGTGCACACCCGGTGGATCGAGACCGAGTGGGAGAACACCGTCGAGCCGTACGTGGCCTCCGGGGAGTCCGACGAGGACGACGACGCGGCGGCGCGGCAGACGGTGGTCGTCGAGGTCGGCGGCAAGCGTCTCGAGGTCTCCCTGCCCGCCGGGCTCTCGCTCGGGGGTGGAGCCGCGCCCCGCGCGTCCGGTTCGGAGAAGAAGAAGCGGCAGCGCGCCGGCGGCGGCGCCAAGGTCTCCGGCGACGCGGTGACCTCGCCGATGCAGGGCACCGTCGTGAAGGTGGCGGTCTCGGAGGGCGACACGGTCTCCTCGGGCGACCTGGTGCTCGTCGTCGAGGCCATGAAGATGGAGAACCCGGTGACCGCGCACAAGGACGGCACGGTGACGGGGCTGTCGGTCGAGGCGGGCGCCTCGGTCAACCAGGGCGCGGTGATCTGCGAGATCTCCGGCTGAGTGGGGTGGGGGCGTCAGCAACGGGCCGTCGCTGACACCTGACGTCAGGAAGGGTTCATCCTCACGTCGGCGCCTACCCTGGATCGGGTGGGCGAGCTGCGGATCGGGAACCGGGAGCGTGAGCTCGCCATGGCTGCCCTCGACGAGCACCTGCGCGAGGGCCGCCTCGACCCCGCCGAGTACGCCGAGCGGTCGGCGATCGCGGCCAACGCCCGGTTCCGCTCCGAGATCGACGCGCTGTTCACCGACCTCCCGGCGCCGCACCCCGGCCCCGCCACGCACGCGCCCTCGACGGTTCCCGACGGCGGGTCGCCGCCGGCACCGCCCTCGTCGGGCCCGGTCGACGCACCCCGGCCGGACGCCGCGGACCGGACGGGGCGCACCGAGGACCTCCCGGAACTGGTGGCCCCTCTCGGCGCCCGCCTCGGCCGGAACGCGGGGAAGCTCTCCGCGCTCGCGCCGGTCATCGCGATCGCCCTGTTCGTGCTGACCGGGTTCCGCTTCCCGCAGGTGTTCCTGCTCGTGCCCGTCGCGATCGCCCTGCTCGGGTGGCTCGGGCACCGTCACGGCGGTTGAGGCCGACCGTCGCCACTGCGCCGGACTGGTCCCCCCGAAGCGGATCCCGGTCACGTCGCGAGGCAATCCGGTCGTCCGTTGTCAGGGGTCGTGGTTGTCTGGTGAGGGTCGGCGGAGACGCCGACGCCAGCACTGCGCTCCCCGCGATCCGAGAGGTTCCCGCTCATGAGCTCGGCCCCGACCACGTCGGACCTCCCCGGCGCCGCCCCGCCGGCGGCCGACGCCACCGCGCCGGGCACCACCCGTGCCGGGGTGGTCATCGCGGTCCTCGTCGTGTCCGCGTTCGTGATGATCCTCAACGAGACGATCCTGTCGGTCGCGTTGAAGGACCTGACGGTCGACCTCGGTGTCTCGACGACGACGGTGCAGTGGCTGACCAGCGGCTTCCTGCTGACGATGGCCGTGGTCATCCCGACCACGGGGTTCCTGCTCGAGCGGTTCACGCCCCGGCAGGTCTTCCTCGCGTCGCTGACGATGTTCAGCATCGGCACGCTGGTCTGTGCGCTCGCGCCGGGCTTCCCGGTCCTGCTCGTGGGGCGCGTGGTGCAGGCGTGCGGCACGGCGGTGATGATCCCGCTGCTGATGACCTCGATCATGCGTCTGGTGCCGCCGGAACGCCGCGGCTCCACGATGGGCACGATCACGATCGTCATCGCCGTCGCCCCGGCGATCGGCCCGACGATCGGCGGGGCGATCCTGGCCTCGCTCAGCTGGCGCTGGATGTTCTGGATCGTGCTGCCGCTGGCCGTGGCGGCCCTGGTCCTCGGCGCGGTCCTGATGAGGCTGCCGAGCGAGACGCGGTCGGTCCCGCTCGACCTGTTCTCGGTGCTGCTCTCGGCGCTCGGCTTCGGCGGCATCCTCTACGGCTTCTCCACCATCGGCGAGGCCGGCGGGGGCGCGGCGCTCCCGCCGTGGGTGCCGCTGGTGGTCGGCGCGGTCGCGCTCGTCCTGTTCATCCTCCGGCAGCTGTCCCTGCAGAAGCGGCACGCGGCTCTGCTCGACCTGCGGCCGTTCACCCACCGCCCGTTCGTCGTGTCGATCATCCTGGCCGCGCTGCTGTTCATGTCGCTGCTGGGTGCCGCCGCGATCCTGCTGCCGCTCTTCCTGCAGACGGTCCTCGGCGAGGACACCTTCTGGACGGGCCTCGCGGTGCTGCCCGGCGGGCTGGTCCTCGGCCTGCTCGGCCGGCCGGTCGGGGCGCTGTACGACCGGTTCGGTGCCCGTCCGCTGGTCATTCCCGGCGCGGTCGCGATGGCCGTGGCGCTGTGGCTGTTCACCCTGCTCGGGGCCGGCTCGCCGCTGGGCGCGGTCGTCGCCATCCACGTCCTGCTCATGGCGGGGCTGGGCCTGATGATGACGCCGCTGATGACCGACGGGCTGTCCTCGCTGCCGGGGGCCCTGTACTCCCATGGGAGCGCGATCCTCGCGACGCTGCAGCAGGTGGCGGGTGCGTTCGGCACCGCGGCCTTCGTGACCATCTCGGCGCTCGCGTCGGTCTCGCTGGGCGGCACCCCCGACGCGCAGGGCCTGCGGGTCGGGTTCATGGCCGCCGGCGTCGTCGGGGTGCTCGCGGTGATCGTGTCGCTGTTCAT
Source organism: Actinomycetota bacterium (assembly GCA_032230725.1). GTDB lineage: Bacteria > Actinomycetota > Actinomycetes > Mycobacteriales > Pseudonocardiaceae > Actinomycetospora. The sequence continues at coordinate 1,569 of JAVXWR010000632.1, read as the reverse complement.
GGGCGGCCGGCCCGCGACGACGCCGGACCCCCTCGACGAGGCGGGCCCGACACCCGACGCCGCGTCGGCCACCGACGCTCCCACGGCCGTCGGGGAGCCGACCGACGCGGGGCCGACCGACGCGGGGCCGACCGGTGTCGCGCGGGCCGACGGCACCGCACCGACCGAGACCGTGCGGGTCGCCGACACCGCGGCGGCCCGGGTCCGGGTGCACGGGCACGTGGACCTCGCGGGGCCGGGCGAGGCGATGGTCACGCTGGTCGACGAGCACGGCGGTCAGCACGGCCGGACCGGCACCCGGGCGGGACGCTACGAGCTGGACCTGCCGACCCCCGGCGCGTGGCTGCTCGTGGTGAGCGCTCCCGGCCACGCACCCCATGCCGAGCGGCTGGTCGCCGCGGACACCACCTCGGAGCTCACCCACCACGTGACACTGCCGGCCGCGACGCCGAACGCGTCGTCGGACCGGACGAGCACGACGCGCGAGCCGCAGCCCGCCGCCGGGTCCTGACGCGCAGGCCGGACGGGCGCTCAGCCCGTCCCGAGCGGCACGAGCCGGTCGGCGCGGGGGTCGGGCGCGGACACCCGCAGCTTGTCGGCCTCCTCGTCGGTGTCGACCGTCTGCGAGCGCCGCTCGGCCTCGACCCGCTCGACGTAGGTGCGGGCCTCCCGGTCGCGGGTCTCGCGGTCCCACCCGAGCAGCGTCGCCATCTGGTCCGCGACCGAGTCGGCGGACTCCGCGCCGCGGTGCGCGTACTCGATGGAGATGCGCGTCCGCCGGGTCAGGACGTCGTCGAGGTGCAGCGCGCCCTCGTAGGCCACCGCGTAGGCGACCTCCACCTTGAGGTAGTCCGGCGCGCCCGGCACCGGCTCCAGCAGTGTCCGGTCGTCCTCGCTCATGGCGAGCAGCCCGTGCAGTAGTGAGCCGTACCGGTCGAGCAGGTGCCGGATGCGGTGCGGGTGCAGGCCGTAGCGCCGCCCGAGGTGCTCCGACTGGTTGATCAGCGCGAAGTACCCGTCGGCCCCGATGAGCGGCACGCGGTCGGTGATCGACGGGGCGACCCGGGTGGGGATGTCCTCCGCCGCCGCGTCGAGGGCGTCCTTGGCCATGACGCGGTAGGTCGTGTACTTGCCGCCGGCGATCGACACCATCCCCGGCATCACTCGCGACACGGCGTGCTCCCGGGAGAGCTTCGAGGTCTCCTCGCTCTCGCCCGCGAGCAACGGCCGCAGCCGGCGTAGACGCCCTCGATGTCGTCGTGGCTCAGCGGGGTGACCAGCACCTTGTTGATGTGCTCGAGCAGGTAGTCGATGTCGTGGCGGGTGGCCGCCGGGTGCGCGAGGTCGAGGCGCCAGCTGGTGTCGGTGGTCCCGACGATCCAGTGGTTGCGCCACGGGATCACGAACAGCACCGACGTCTCGGTCCGCAGGATCATCCCGACGTCCGAGGGAATCTTGTCGCGGGCGACGAGGAAGTGGACGCCCTTCGAAGCGTGGACGTGGAAGCGCCCGCGCGTGCCGGCGGCGTGCTGCATCTGGTCGGTCCAGACCCCGGTGCAGTTCACGACC
>JAVXWR010000591.1:0-9221 GCA_032230725.1 Actinomycetota bacterium | reverse complement strand
GAGGTCGGCTCCCGGTCCGGTGGTGCCGGGCGCGTCGGCGTCGGGGGGCGACCGGCCCGGTCGGTAGCGTGCCGGCCATGCGGGTGCTGGGAGTGGACCCCGGGCTGACGCGCTGCGGCCTCGGGGTCGTCGAGGGCGCCGGCGGGCGCACGGTGCGCGCCATCGCCGTCGACGTCGTCCGCACCCCGCCCGACGACGAGGTCGCCGCCCGCCTCGGCGCCGTCGCGGACGCCGTCGAGCGCTGGATCGCCGAGCACCGGCCCGACGTCGTCGCCGTGGAGCGGGTGTTCAGCCAGCACAACGTGCGCTCGGTCATCGGGACGGCGCAGGCCGGCGGGGTGGTGGCCCTGGTCGCCGGCCGCGCCGGGCTGCCCGTCGCGTTCCACACCCCGTCCGAGGTCAAGGCGGCCGTGACCGGGTCGGGGCGCGCCGACAAGGCCCAGGTGACCGCGATGGTGCGTCGCGTGCTCGCGCTGGAGACCGCACCCCGCCCCGCGGACGCCGCCGACGCGCTCGCCCTCGCGGTCTGCCACTGCTGGCGCGCCCCGATGATCGCCCGGCTGGTCGAGGCCGAGGCCCGCGCCGCCGAGGTGACCCGGGTCCACACCGCCCGCCTCACGGCCGCGCGGAAGGCCGCGGCGACGGGCGCCCGGACGCCCGGGCGCTGACGCGACCGGGGCACGCCGCGCGTGGCGCCGACCGTGCTGTCGGACCCTCGCGGTAGCGTCCCGCTCGAACAGGTGTTCGCCGGTGCGCCGGCAGCAGGGAGGTGGGTCCGTGATCTCGTCCGTGCGTGGGGAGGTCCTCTCCGTCGGGCTGGACCACGCGGTGGTGGAGGTCGGCGGGGTCGGGCTGGCGGTGCAGGCCACGCCCACCACGCTCGCCGGGCTCCGGCGCGGCCAGAGCGCCCGGCTGGAGACGGCCCTCGTCGTCCGGGAGGACTCGCTGACGCTCTTCGGCTTCGCCGACGCCGCCGAGCGTGAGCTGTTCGGGCTGCTGCAGACCGTCTCCGGGGTCGGTCCGCGGCTCGCTCTGGCCACGCTCGCGGTGCTCGACCCGGGGGCGCTGAGCCGGGCGCTGGCCGACGGCAACCTCACCACGCTGATGACGGTGCCGGGCATCGGGCGCAAGGGCGCCGAGCGGCTCGTCGTCGAGCTGCGGGACAAGGTCGCGCCGCCGGACGCCGGGGGGACGGACGCGATGGACACCGCGAACGCCGTCTCCTCGTCCGTGGTGGCCGGCGGCACCCTGCGCGACCAGGTCGTCGAGGCGCTCGTCGGGCTGGGCTTTGCGGCCAGGCCCGCGGAGAAGGCGGTGGACGAGACCGTGGGTGACCTCGGGGAGGGCGCGGGATCGTCGGCGGTGCTGCGCGCGGCCCTGCACCGGCTGGGGCCGGGCCGGTGACGGGGGAGGACGCGCGGTGAGCGGCGACGAGCTCTCGGCCGACCTGGAGCGCGCGCTCGCGGCCACGTCGGAGGCCGGCGAGTCGGACCTGGAGAACCGGCTGCGGCCGTCGCGGCTCGCCGAATTCATCGGTCAGCCCCGGGTCCGCGAGCAGCTCGACCTCGTGCTGCAGGGCGCGCTGCGACGGGGGCGCCCACCGGACCACGTGCTGCTCTCGGGCCCTCCGGGGCTGGGGAAGACCAGCCTCGCGATGATCATCGGCAACGAGCTGGGCAGCGCCGTGCGGATCACCAGCGGTCCGGCGCTCGAGCGGGCGGGTGACCTCGCGGCGATGCTGTCGAACCTCGTCGAGGGCGACGTGATGTTCATCGACGAGATCCATCGCATGGCGCGTCCGGCCGAGGAGATGCTCTACCTGGCGATGGAGGACTTCCGGGTCGACATCATCGTCGGCAAGGGCCCGGGAGCCACGTCCATCCCGCTCGACGTCGCGCCCTTCACGCTGGTCGGCGCGACCACGCGGGCCGGGTCGCTCACCGGACCGCTGCGCGACCGGTTCGGCTTCACCGGCCACATGGAGTTCTACGAGCCCGAGGACCTCGAGTTCGTCGTGGCCCGCAGCGCGCAGATCCTCGAGGTGGACCTGCAGCCCGACGGCGGGCGGGAGATCGCCTTCCGTTCGCGGGGGACGCCGCGTATCGCCAACCGGCTGCTGCGCCGCGTGCGGGACTACGCCGAGGTGCGCGCCGACGGCCGGGTGACCCGGGAGGTGGCACGGGCCGCGCTCGCGGTCTACGACGTGGACGAGCTGGGCCTGGACCGGCTCGACCGCGCGGTCCTGGGTGCCCTGGTGCGGTCGTTCGGCGGGGGGCCCGTCGGGGTGTCGACACTGGCGGTCGCCGTGGGGGAGGAACCGGGCACCGTCGAGGAGGTCTGCGAGCCCTATCTGGTGCGTGCGGGGATGCTCGCGCGGACTCCTCGGGGGCGCGTCGCGACGCCCGCGGCGTGGCGCCACCTGGGGGAGACACCGCCGGAACGGGATGTTCCGGATGAAACCGACGAGCAGGGCCCGCCGACGTTGTTCGGTTGAGCTGGCAGACTCTCAGGTGAGTACGTACGACGGATCGCGGGTAACGCGGTCGGTCGGACCGGTGCACGGATCCGAACGGAGCGAGATGGACCTCCTCTTTCCTCTGCTGATCGTCTTCATGATCGGCATGATCTTCTTCTCGAACCGGCAGCGCAAGAAGCAGGCGCAGCAGCAGGAGAGCCTGCAGAACTCGATCTCGGTCGGCGACGTCGTCGTCATGACCTCCGGGATCAGCGGCACCGTCGTCGACACCAACGACGAGAAGACCATCGACCTCGAGATCGCGCCCGACGTCATCACCACGTGGCTGCGCGCGGCGGTCCGCGAGAAGCTCGCGGGCGACGCCGACCTGCTGGTGGGCGACGTCGACCACTTCGGGGAGGCCCACACCGCGGGTCCCGGCGAGCACGAGGTGATCACCGACGCCCCGGTCGACCACGCCGCGCCCACGACGAGCGCGCCGGCCCCGAACGGCGCCGCCCCGAACGGCACCGCCCCGAACGGCACCGCCACGCACGGCACCGCCGCCCCGGCGGCGGGGTCGGACGGCGCGGCCGCCGAGCCGAGCTTCTCGGACCCGACGGCGACGCCGAACGGCAACGGGGTCTCGGCCGGGTCCACCAACCCGGGGGACCCGCGGTCCTCGTCCTGACCCTGGCGCGGGGTCCGGTGGCCTGACGCCGCCGCGGCCGGCCCGTCCTCCTACCGCACGGCGCGACGCGGACCGGGACGGGCCGGGTGCGATGGCCCTCGTCAGGTCGGCCTACCCTGCTGCTCTGGTCCTCGGCGCGCGCCGCCCGGCGTGTCCCGCGGGCGTGATCGAGCGGTTCCGGCGTCTCACGGCCGGGGGCGTGCGGTCCGCCGACGCGGTGTCCCCGGCGCCGCACGGCGAGGACGCGTCCGAGGACCCGACCGTCGTACGACCCTGGAGTTCGCAGCGTGGCCCCACCCACCGTCCGGTTCCGGCCGGGCCGCTACCTCGCCGTGTTCGTGGGCATCGTCGTGGTCCTCTACGGGCTGGTCTTCCTCACCGGGGACGGGTCGCCGACCCCCAAGCTCGGGATCGACCTGCAGGGCGGCACGCAGGTCACGCTCACCGCACGCACCGAGACCGGGGTGGCGCCGACGCCGGACCAGCTCAACCTGGCACGGCAGATCATCGAGCAGCGCGTCAACGGGCTCGGCGTCTCGGGCGCCGAGGTCGTGCAGAACGGCAACAACCTCGTCATCACGGTGCCGGGCACGGCCGGTGACCAGGCCCGCAGCCTCGGCCAGACCGCGCGGCTGTACTTCCGCCCCGTGGCCGAGGGCCCGCTGGCGGCGACGCCCGCGCCCGCCCAGCCGGGCCAGACCCCGGGCGGTCAGTCCCAGCCGGGCCAGAGCCCCTCCGGCGGTGCCGGGGGCGGGACGCCGGGCCAGGCCCCGTCCGGCCAGAGCGTGCGGCTGCCGGTCCAGGCGCCGACCCCGCCCGCGCCACCGCCGGGCGGCGGCGCCCCGGTCGGCGGCGGCACCTCGCAGGACCCGCGGCAGGCCGCGGTGATCGCGACGGCCAAGCAGACCCGCCAGAGCGACGACCCCGCGGTGCAGGCGCTGGCCCTGCAGTCGCTGAACTGCGCGGTCGAGGACCCGCTGCGCGGTTACGACGACCCGGCGCGTCCCCTGGTCGCCTGCAACCGGGAGGGCACCGAGAAGTACGTCCTCGCCCCGTCCATCCTGTCCGGCACCGAGATCGCGAGCGCGACGGCCACGCCGAACCAGCAGGGCGCCGGCTACGTGGTGAACGTGAGCTTCAAGCCCACGGGTGCCGGCATCTGGGCGCAGTACACGGGCGCGAACGTGGGCAAGCAGATCGGGGTCGCGCTCGACTCCGAGGTGGTCTCCGCCCCGCAGATCATCGCGGCGCAGCCGGCCGGCACCTCGGAGATCAGCGGCAACTTCAACCAGCAGTCCGCGACGGACCTCGCCAACGTCCTCAAGTACGGCTCGCTCCCGCTGTCGTTCGACACCTCGGACGCCCAGACGATCTCCGCCACCCTCGGCCTCGCGTCGCTCGAGGCCGGGCTCGTCGCGGGCCTCATCGGCCTGGTGCTGGTGTTCGTCTACTCGCTGTTCTACTACCGCGCGCTCGGCGTGCTCACGATCCTGTCGCTGGTCCTGTCCGGCCTGGTCGTCTACGCCGTGCTCGTCCTGCTCGGCCGCAGCATCGGCTTCACCCTCGACCTCTCGGGCGTCGCCGGGTTCATCGTGGCCATCGGCATCACCGCGGACTCGTTCGTCATCTTCTTCGAACGCATCAAGGACGAGATGCGCGACGGCCGCAGCTTCCGCTCCGCCGTGCCGCGGGGATGGACGCGGGCGCGCCGCACGATCCTCTCCGGCGACGCGGTCAGCTTCCTCGCCGCCGTCGTGCTCTACGTCCTCGCCGTCGGCCAGGTCCGCGGCTTCGCGTTCACGCTCGGGATGTCGACGATCCTCGACCTCCTCGTCGTGTTCCTCGTGACGCACCCGCTGCTGTCGCTGGCGTCGAACTCGCGGTTGTTCGCGAGCCCGGCCTGGTCCGGGCTCGGCAAGGTCGCCTCGCAGACCACCCGGCCCGGTGGCGGCGGCGGGGGAGCGGGCGGCTCGCCCCGCCCCGGCGCCCGTCCGGGCCAGACCCGTCGTCCCACCGCGCCGAGCGGGCGGGCGCAGCGCAGCGGCTCCGGCCGCGGAGGTACCCGATGACCCGCCCCACCCGCCGCGCCGGCCGCCGGGACGACGCCCCCGAGGCCCGCGAGCCCGAGGACCTCGACGACCTCGCCCCCGACGAGAGCGGCGACGACGACGTCGAGGCGCCCGAGGAGGCAGGCCGCACCCGCCGGGCCGCCCGGACCAGTCGCCTGGACCGGCTCTACGAGGGCAACGGCGGGCTCGACATCGTCGGCCGGTCACGCACCTGGTACGCGGTCTTCGGCGTGATCGTCCTGGTGTGCCTGCTCTCGATCGTGCTGCGCGGGTTCAACTTCTCGATCGACTTCGAGGGCGGGACCTCGGTCCAGTTCCCGGCCCGCGGGGCGACCGGCGTCGCGCAGCCGAGCCAGGTCGAGCAGACCTTCGACCGGGCCGTCGGGCACCCCGCGGAGTCGGTGCAGATCGCGGGCACCGGCGACGCGGCGACCATCCTCGTCAAGTCCGACCGGCTGACCCAGGGCGAGCAGGTCGCGCTCGACCAGGCCCTGTTCGACCAGTTCCAGCCGCTCGGCACCGACGGCCGGCCCGACCGCGACGCGGTGAGCGACAGCGCCGTCAGCGCGAGCTGGGGCGGGGAGATCACCCGGCAGGCCCTGATCGCGTTGGCCGTGTTCCTCGTGCTGGTCACCGCGTACCTGGCGATCTACTTCGAGCGCCGGATGGCCCTCGCGGCGATCATCGCGCTGATCAACGACATCCTCGTGACCGCGGGGGTCTACTCGCTGGTCGGCTTCGAGGTGTCCCCGGCCACCGTCATCGGCCTGCTGACGATCCTCGGGTTCTCGCTCTACGACACCGTCGTGGTGTTCGACAAGGTCCGCGAGAACACCCGCGGGCTCCAGGGGATCACGCGGCGCACCTACGCCGAGGCGGCGAACCTCGCGGTCAACCAGACGCTGATGCGCTCGCTCAACACCTCGCTGATCGCCGCGCTGCCGCTGATCGGGCTGTTCATCGTCGGCGTGGTCCTGCTCGGGGTCGGCGTGCTCGGCGACCTCGCCCTGGTCCAGCTCGTCGGGACGATCATCGGCGCGGCGTCGTCGGTGCTGCTCGCGACCCCGATCGTCGTCGACCTCGCGATGCGTGACCGCGGGTGGGCCCAGCAGGCGCAGCGCGTGGCGGCCCGACGGGCGAAGGTCGCGCAGCGCGGGGGCGTCACCGCGCGCGGCGGCACCGGCGGCGAGGTCACGACCGGGGAGCCCACCGACGTCCTCGACACCGACGCGGTCGTGGCCGCGGCGGGCGGGGCCCGGGGCGGCCGCGACGCGAACCGCGGCGGCGCCGACGCGACCCCGCGGGCGGCCCGCACCGGGAGCGCTCCGCGGCCCGGCGCCCGGCCGGCCGGGAAGTCCGGCCGACCGAGCGGGAAGCGGCGCCGGTGAGCCCAGCCGCGGACCTCGACGCGGACCTCGGCGCCGACCGGGAGCTCGTCGCTGGGCTGCTGCGCGAGGTCCCGGACTTCCCGCAGCCGGGCATCCGTTTCTGGGACCTCACGACGGTGCTCGCCGACGCCCGGGGGCTGGCAGCGACGACCCGGCTGCTGAGCGCGCCGGTGGCCGAGCACCCGGTGGACGTGGTCGTCGGGATCGAGGCGCGCGGGTTCCTGCTCGGGGCCGCCGTGGCCCAGGAGCTGGGCCTGGGCCTCGTACCGGTCCGCAAGCAGGGCAAGCTGCCCGCCGTCGCGGCGTCACGGTCCTACGACCGCGAGTACGGGTCGGCGACCCTCGAGCTCCCGGCGGGGGTCCTCGCGCCGGGGGCGCGGGCCCTGCTGGTCGACGACGTCCTCGCCACCGGGGGGACGGCCGCCGCGGCGTGCGGGCTGGTCGAGGAGTGCGGGGCCACGGTGGCGTCGCTGGCGGTCGTGCTCGAGCTGCCCGACCTCGGTGGTCGCGCGCGCCTCGCCGGGCGTCCGGTGCACGCCGTGCTGGACCGCTGAGAACCGGGGCGGATCCCGACGAGTTCGTCGATTCCGCACCTGCGGGATCGGCGGCCCTCCTAGCGTCGTCCGCATGAGAGATCGCACGGGACACGCAGCCCGTCGTCGTACCGCGGCCGTCGCCGCACTCCTGCTCGTCACGGCCGGTCTCGCCGTCGGTAGCGGCACCGCGTCGGCCTCGGCCTTCTGCGGGGCCTCGGGCCTCGCGCTGCCCGGGGAACGGAACCACCAGATCGACGCGCGGACCAGCACCTGGGGCTCTCCCGGGTACGAGCAGTACTACCGCGTCCACAACGGCGGACCGGCCGCGGTCGCGGTCGCCGTCCGCGGCTACGACGCGGCGAACAAGGAGACGTGGAGCGGTGTCCCTCTCGGGGCCGGGGGGTCGGACGTCACGCTCCTGGTTCCCTGGGGCAACAACAGTGCGCCCCCGGCCATCCGCGTGACCAACCTCGATCCGGCCCGCGGGGCATCGGTGAACTTCGCCTGCTCGTCGTGAGCCGGGCGCCGTCCTGTCCTGCGGGATCGGCCACACTCGTCCGTCCGTCCCCGGGTTCGCACCGCCCCGAATGCTTCGCGCAGCTAACATGATGTGCGAGGTGTGGGAGGGAGGGCGATGACGATCACGGCGAGTGGGCACCGGTCGGAGACCGGCCCCGCCGGACCGGCAGCCCCGGAACCGTCGGTGCCCGTCGACGCCACGTCGCCACCCACCACCCCCGACCCGGCGTCGGTCCCCGTCCGCTGGCGCGACCGCCTCCTCGCCTCCGACCCGGGGAACGTCCGGCTCGCGCTCGCGACGCGGGCCGCGGTCTCGCTCGCCGTCGCGCTCGGGGCGTCCACGCTGCTCGCGGGCGCGCTCGGCCTGCAGGGCACGGCCGCGATCGTCGTGCTCGTCCTCGGCGCGGTGCTGACGATGATGACGACGTTCACCGCGGCCGACCCCACGACGCGGGGCCGGGCCATCACCCAGCTCTGCCTGCCGGTGGCGATGCTCGCCGGGGTCACACTGAGTACGGTCGTGGACCGGTACCGCGTCCTGTCGCTGACGCTGTTCGTCGTGGTCATGTTCGTCGTGGTGTGGGCGCGGCGCTTCGGTCCCCGGGCGTTCGCCTGCGGCATGGTCGTGTGGATGGGCTACTTCATGGCCCTGTTCCTCCAGCTCGGCTTCGCGCAGCTCCCGGTGGTCCTCCTGGCCGTGGCGAGCACGACGGTCCTCCTGCTCGTGATCGGCCTGGTCGTCGCTCCGCAGCGGCCCGCACGCCGGATGCGGCGCATGGTCGCGGCGTTCACCGCGCGGGTGCGGATCGCCTCGGCCGAGCACCGCGACCCCGCGGCCCGCTCGCCGTGGCAGCGCTGGACGGGCCGGGTCGGCACCGCGGACCGCGCCCTGCTGCGCGTCGACGAGGTCGCGGTCCTGATCGACGGGCAGCTCGCCGTCCCGCACTCGGTCGCGGACCCGGCGCACGCCCCCGACGTGCGCGCCGCGATCCTGCGCGTCGAGGCGGCGCTGTCCCGCCTGCTCGACACCGCACCCGATGACGTGGGGGCCGCCCAGGCCGACGCGGTGGAGGACGCGCTGCACCGGCTCGAGCAGCTCCTCGCCGACGACCGACGCCACGCCCGCCGTGACCACGCCGACACTGACACTGACACTGACACTGACACTGACACCGGCACCGGCACCGAGACCGGCACCGACACCGGCACCGACACCGACACCGACACCGACACCGGCACCGGCACCGGCACGGACAGTGCCGGAGCCGACGACCGCTCCGCCCCGCCCTTCACCCCGGCCGCCGAGCTCTTCGCGGGCTTCCTGCCCGGCAGCGCCGTGACCGTCGGACCGATGGTCGCCCCCGAGGGCGGCGGCCCGAAGCTGCTGCTCACCACCCGGCAGGCGCTGCAGATCGCGCTCGCGGGCGCGCTGTCCATCGGGCTCGGCGACGCCCTCTCCGGGCAGCGGTGGTACTGGGCGGTGCTGGCCTGCTTCCTCGCGTTCACCGGGACGGCGACCGCCGCCGAGACGGTGCGCAAGGCCCTGCAGCGCACCGCCGGGAC